>NZ_MULM01000001.1:0-1041 GCF_002029345.1 Pseudomonas sp. VI4.1 | reverse complement strand
AACCGCTGCGCACCTTCAACGGCGTGATCACCGCCTTCAAACGCCTGTCCGGCTCCGTCGACGAAGCCCGCTATGAAATCACCCTTGAGCCGCGCCTGGCATTGCTCGCCCGCGGCCAGCAGTTCCGCCTCTATCAACACCAGTCGGTGCCGGAAATCGTCGAACAGATCCTGCGCAGTCGCCACGATTTCCGCGGCCAGGACTTTTTCTTCAAGCTCACACGCACCTACCCTAAACGCCTGCAAGTCATGCAATACGGCGAAAGCGACCTGGCCTTCATCGCCCGCCTGCTGGCCGAAGTCGGCATCTGGTACCGCTTCACCAGCGACGAGCGCCTGAAGATCGACGTCGTCGAATTCCATGACGACCAGCTGCATTACCAATCCGGCATCGAGCTGCCTTACCACTCACCCGCCGGCCTGAGCAGCAGCGAGCAGGACGGCGTCTGGTCCTTGCAAACCCACCACCAGGTGGTGGAACGCCAGGTCAATATCCGCACCTACCAGCACCGCGACGCCCGCGCTCACCTGGACGGCGAGATCGACCACACCCGCGGCGCGACCACCACCTACGGCGAGGCCTACCACTACGCCGAACCCTACAGCGCCCTCGGCGACCGCTACCAATTCTACGAAGACCTGCCGCCGGAAACCGGCTACTTCTACGCCCGTCTGCAACACGAACGTTACCTCAACGACCAGACCCGCCTCAGCGGCACCAGCAGCAGCGCCACCCTGGCTCCCGGCCAAGTCCTGAAAATCGTTGGCGGCGCGCCCCAGGCCTTCGCCCGCGGCACCGTGATCACCCAACTCAGCACCCGCGCCGCCCGCGATGCCAGCTTCGTGGTGCAGTTCGAGGCCATCCCCTATTCGGAAAGCGTGTGTTTTCGCCCGCCACTGCTGGCCAAACCGCAAATCGCCGGCACCGTCCCGGCGCGGGTCAGCAACCCGCAAAAACACGACCCCTACGCCGAAATCGACGTCGAAGGGCGCTACCGCGTGCAGTTCCTGTTCGACCGCGACACCTGGCAACCCGGCCAGG
>NZ_MULM01000002.1:0-1064 GCF_002029345.1 Pseudomonas sp. VI4.1 | reverse complement strand
GGATCGCGTGTCGGCGCAGGCGGTGTCACAGGCCACATTGATGTTGGATGTGACGGCCTCTTCGCTGGCAAGCCAGCTCCTACAGGGGGATCGCGTGTGGGTTAAAGGTCGCGCACTATGCGAAAGCCCATCCAGTCGCCGCGCTCGTGCGGGTACTGGCTGTTGCGGTTGCCCGAGCGCGAGAACACCGGGGCTTCACCCCAGTCGTTGCCGCGTATGCGCACCGCTTCGCAATTGGCCTCGACCCAGGCGCTGCCATCGGTGGGGGCGCCGACGTAGTCCGGGTGTTCGCAGTCTTCGACCCATTCATACACATTGCCGTGCATGTCATACATTCCGAATGCGTTGGGCGGGTAGCTGCCCACCGGCGAGCTGTAGCTGAAGCCGTCGGCCGGGCCATAGGTGTTGGCGTGCCTGGCGATGCTGTATGCCTTGCCTTCATCGAACGGGAAGGGGAACGGGCCCTTGGTGCCGCCGCGTGCCGCGTATTCGCGTTGCGCTTCGCTGACCATGCGGTACTGCTGCCCGGTCTTTTTCGACAGCCAGGCGACGTAATCCTTCACGTCATCGAAGTTCATGCATACCGCCGGCTGGCGCGGGCTTTGCGGATAACGTGGCTTGCTGGCGACGCATTCGCGACCCGGCCGGGGGTCGCCATTGGCGATGGTCACGCCACTCTCGCGCACGTAGCTGTCCCATTCGCCGGCGGTGACCTGGAAGCGGCTCATGGCGAACGGCTGGGCAAAGGTCACCTCGTGCATCGGCCCCTCATCGGGTTCGCGCCCGACTTCATCGTCAGGGGTGCCCATGGTGAAGGTGCCGGCGGGCAGTACTACCATCTCCGGGCAATCGCGGCAGTCCTTGAATACCTTGCCGGGTTGCGGGGCGGCAGCGGCTTGGGCGGTGGCGGGCAGGAGGCCGGCGAGGATTGCAGTCAGGGCCAGGGTCAGCAGATTTCGGTTCATGAGGCATCTCGATCAAAGAATAACGGCGCGATAACGAACCCCTGTAGGAGCTGGCTTGCCAGCGAAGGGTCCGTCACATTCAACATCTTTGTTGCCTGT
>NZ_MULM01000003.1:0-1091 GCF_002029345.1 Pseudomonas sp. VI4.1 | reverse complement strand
GGCGGCCTCAGGTTCCAAGTGCAACAGTCAGTTGATAATGTTGAGCCGATTGGTTGCCAGCAGTTGCAGATGATCCGTCAACACTTCAACAGGGAATTTCCAGCCCAATGTCTGACGAGGTCGGGTGTTGAGCAAGTCGGCAATCTCGTCCAGCCGCTCCTGGCTAACCAGCGACAAATCGGTGCCCTTGGGTAAGTACTGCCGGAGCAGGCCGTTCGTGTTCTCGTTGCTGCCTCTTTGCCAAGGGCTGTGCGGGTCAGCGAAGTAGATCTTCATTCCCGTACGAGCTGTCAGCTCTTGATGCTTGGCCATCTCGCTGCCTTGGTCATGGGTCATGGTTTTCAGCAGCGCCGGTGCCATCCGCGAAAGTTCTCGCGTCATCCCCTCTAGCGCGGCGTCTGCGGTGGGCGCATCCAACTTGGCCAGGATCACGAAACGGCTCGTGCGCTCGACCATCGTCGCTACTGCCGAGCGATTGTTCGCGCCCATGATCAGGTCGCTTTCCCAATGACCTGGCACTTGTCGACCTTCGACCTCTTCAGGCCGGTAGCGAATATTCTGTTCAGCTGGATAGCGCTCGCGCCGAGCTGGCGCAGTGCTGCGAGTACGCCGCTTGCTGCCGCCCTGGCGCAGGTAACCAATGAGTTGACGCTTAAGCTCGCCGCGTGGGTATGCATAGATTGTCAGGTAGATCGTTTCGTGACTCACATGCCGCTCAGGATTATCAGGCCAGTAGTCCTTGAGTCTGGCGGCAATTTGCTGAGGAGACCAGCCCTTGGCTAACATGCTGTGTACGACCTGGAACAGTTCAGAACCAGGGGCAAGAAGCTTGCTGCGCCTCGGGACGTGTCTGAGGGCACGGGCTCGAGCACCGGCAGTGCTGGCGTCATAGTGCCCAGGCTGCGACTGGCGCCGCACCTCTCGACTCAGCGTGCTGGGTTGGCGCCCAAGAACTTGGGCGATGGCTCGCAGCGAGGCGCCTTGCATACGCATGATCATTAGCGTTACGCGCTCTTCGATGGTCAAGTGGGTGTAGTGAGTAGTCATGCAGCACCTTACCTCGGGTGTTGCACTTGGTCACTGAGACCGCC
>NZ_MULM01000004.1:0-1167 GCF_002029345.1 Pseudomonas sp. VI4.1 | reverse complement strand
TATGTTGCAGGGGAACCCTGCAACCTTAAATTCGGCTGGTATTCGCTTTGGTTTTTCATGAGTGCGAATGCCACCCGGCACAGCTTGCGGGCGAGGATGACCAGGGCTTGGGTTTTTGCCAAGCCTCTGGCCAGATAGGACTCATAATACGGTTTCCAGGTGGCAGACCGACAAGCCGCCATTGCTGCGTTGTGAGCCAGGCGCCGCAACTCTGTATCGCCTTTTTTGGACAGATGGCGAGGCCCGTTCTTCTTGCCTGAATCCTTTGCGCGCAAGTCCATCCCCAAAAAAGCAATGAATGCATCGCCGTTGGCGAAGTGACCACGCATGAATGCGGTCGCCAAACCCACCGCCGTAAGCTCACCGATCCCCTCAATGGCTTTGCAACGCTTGATGTTTTCGGTGATGCCTGCCTCTTTGCTGACTTTGTGCAGTAATTTCTGAATGGCCTGCTCAGCTTGTTTGAAGGACTTCAACTGCCGGGCCAATTCATCTTTCAGAAGCGGCTCGCTCGACCAGCTCAGCGTGATGCCCACACGCACGTTGATGAGTTCTGCGCGTCTATGCAGCAGACTTTTCAACACTTTGTAGGCCTGCGGCGGTGGACTCCAGAGACGCAGTCGTTCCTGCTCGCTAGACAGATAACGCGCCAGCAGGCGCGCATCACAAGGGTCGGTTTTCGCCCGCTGGCCAATGCTTTCGCGGTAGTGACTCAGCCGATAAGCATCCACAACGTAAACCCGGTGTCCCATTTCGTGGGCCAGTTCAACCGTGTCCAAGTGGTAAATGCTGGTGGCTTCCAAAGCGATTGAGCTTTGCGCAGGCAGCGCTTTAAGCCAGCGGCTAAGAGTTTCCCGGTCGTTGTCGATGGCTTGAGTGGTTTTAATGTCTTCGCGGTAAGCGACGATTTCGGCCTTGGCCACATCGATGCCGATTACCGTTGGTGAGGTAAGGATTGTCATGACGAATCCTCGGGGCTAGGGTTTAAGGGCTTGTCGGGGTTTACCCTTGCGCTGGCTTGCCTCTATCGTCGGTTTTACCGATGAATTCCTTATCGGCGCTTCGGGTAGAAAGGGCGGGACGAGAAGTCTCCCACGGTCCGTACTGGTCAGAGTCGGAATCGAGCTTTTAGTCCCGCCCACCCCTTCAAGTCTAAACATACAAGCG
>NZ_MULM01000005.1:0-1285 GCF_002029345.1 Pseudomonas sp. VI4.1 | reverse complement strand
AGGCGGAGTGTCAGTCGAAGCATGTTTTGACTGACCCACCGCTTTCGCCGGCAAGCCGGCTCCTACAGGGGGTTGTGGTGATGTCAGATCCCGCCTGCGCCAGGTCCATTGCGAATAGTGATCGTCAGATCCCGGCCAAGGCCAGGTCCATTGCGAAGTAGGTGAAGATCAGATCCGCCCCCGCCCGCTTGATCGCCCCCAGGCTTTCACGCACCACCCGATCCTCGTCGATCGCCCCGGCCTGTGCGCCGAACTTGATCATCGCGTACTCGCCGCTCACCTGATAGGCCGACAGTGGCAGGCGCGACACTTCGCGGATGTCGCGGATGATGTCCAGGTACGCGCCGGCCGGTTTGACCATCAACGCATCGGCGCCTTCCTGCTCGTCCATCAACGATTCGCGCACGGCTTCGCGGCGGTTCATCGGGTTCATCTGATAGCTTTTGCGATCGCCCTTGAGCGCACTGCCACCGGCCTCGCGGAACGGTCCATAGAGCGCCGAAGCGAACTTGGTCGAATAGGCGATGATCGCGACCTGACTGAAACCCGCCTCATCCAGCGCCCGGCGAATGGCCCGGACCTGCCCGTCCATGGCGGCTGACGGGGCAATCACATCGGCCCCGGCCCGGGCGGCGGCCACGGCTTGTTTGCCGAGATTGACCAGCGTCTGGTCGTTGTCGACTTCGTGGTTGTGCAACACACCGCAATGACCGTGGTCGGTGTACTCGCAAAAGCAGGTGTCGGACATCAGGATCATTTCCGGCACCGCATCCTTGGCAATGCGCGCCATGCGCGATACCAGGCCGTTATCGCTCCAGGTGTCGCTGCCGCTGGCATCCAGGTGATGGGACACGCCGAAGGTCATCACCGACTTGATCCCGGCCCGGGCATAGCGCTCGATCTCGCCTGCCAGCCTGGATTCCGGAATACGCATCACCCCGGGCATGCTTTTGATCGGCACGAAGTCATCGATTTCTTCCTCGACGAAAATCGGCAACACCAGGTCGTTCAAGCTGAATTCGGTTTCCTGGAACAGGCTGCGCAGGCTCGCATTGCGGCGCAGACGGCGTGGACGTGCTTCGGGGAACTGACTGGACATGGGGCTTCCTGAAAAATCGGCGGGTGAGACAAAAGTCGTAGGGGGCGAGAGCTTAAGCCCTGCGAGGCGCAGCGCACAAACGTCGAACGTTCAAGACTGCGTTACCGGAGCGGCAACAATCATTGGCATCGACACAAAACCCTGTAGGAGCCGGCTTGCCGGCGAAGGCGGAGTGTCAGTCGACAC
>NZ_MULM01000006.1:0-1391 GCF_002029345.1 Pseudomonas sp. VI4.1 | reverse complement strand
TGGTCGCCTAACCGGTTACTTCCCCCCCAAAAAACGCCCGATCAGCCTCGTTGCTGATCGGGCGTTTCTATTTCTGCAAGGTGAACGCTATGAACGTTACTCCGTTGCGCAGCACTAGCAAGGCTCGTCCAGCGCTGCGCCTGATCAGCACCAAGGAACTGCCTCGTGAAGATTGGCTGGCGGTGCGCAAGCAAGGCATCGGCAGCTCGGATGCCGGCGCTGCGGTGGGTCTAAATCCCTACAAATCGCAGTTGGAGCTGTGGCTGGAGAAAACCGGTCGAGACACCACACTGCCAAAAGCCGACCCACATGATGAAGAAAGTCCGATGTACTGGGGCAACGTGCTGGAACCAATCGTGGCCTGGCACTACAGCAAGCGTACTAAGAACAAGGTGCGACGGATCAACGCCGTACTGCAGCATCCGAATCCGAATATGTCCTGGATGCTAGCCAACATCGACCGTGAGGTGATCAGCGCGGACGACGTGCAGATCCTCGAATGTAAGACCGCCGGCATAAACGGGGCACGTCTCTGGAAGGAAGGCGTACCCGAGTATGTAGAACTGCAAGTGATGCACCAACTCGCAGTCACCGGCAAGCAGGCAGCAGATGTGGCGGTGCTGCTCGGCGGTCAGCACCTGGAGATCCATCGCATCGAGAGAGATGAGCAGATGATCGCCCGCCTGATCGAACTGGAGCGTAAGTTCTGGACCTACGTGGAAACCGATACCCCGCCGCCAGCCGACGGCAGTGCATCGGCCGAGGCGGCTTTGCGCTGCTTGTACCCGGAGGACAACGGTCAGACCGTCGACTTCAGCGGCGATGCAGGATTGGCGGCGGCTTACTTAGAGCTCAAGGCCGTGCGCCAATCCATCGGCGAGAAGGAAACGCGCGAGGCCCAGCTCAAGCAGATACTGCAGCAGGCCATGGGCGATGCTACCCGAGCGAAATTTAGCAACGGCTATGTCAGTTGGAAAAGATCCAAGGACAGCACCATGGTCGATGTTCAGCAGATGCTCAAGGACAAGCCCTACCTGCAGGCTCGCTACGCCAAGCTCAAGGAAGGCAGTCGCCGCTTCCTGATCGGCTGAATCATCCCCCTCACCCAAGCCACCCGGACTGTTAGGTCCCGGTGGCTTTTTTATTTCCAGATCAAGGAGAACCGCCATGCTCAAAGGCTTAGCCATTACCCCTCCGGTACTCGGGCGTATTTCCATCGGCAAGGTCGTCGAAAAGAACGGCAAGCGTCTGCCGGAGAAAGACGATCAGTTCACCATTACTTCGCAGGTCCAGAGCCGCGACGGCTGGCTACTGCATCCACTCAATGAGGCGCTGCGCAATGGCCAAGACGGCAAGTTGCGCAGCATTCCGATCCGTTTGCTGTTCAACGA
>NZ_MULM01000169.1:0-115132 GCF_002029345.1 Pseudomonas sp. VI4.1 | reverse complement strand
CTTTGCCAGCGAAGGTGGGTCAGGCCTACATTGATTGTCGACTGACACTCCTTCGCTGGCAAGCCAGCTCCTACAGGGGTTTTTTGTGTGTTTCAGCGGTATTCGTCTACCGGCACACACGCGCAAAACAGATTCCGATCGCCGTAAACATTGTCCACCCGATTTACCACCGGCCAATACTTGTGCTCCTTGGTGTGCGCATCCGGCGTCACCGCCTGCTCGATGCTGTAGGGCCGCTCCCACACCCCGGTGATGTCGGCCAAGGTGTGCGGCGAACGTTTCAGCGGGTTGTCTTCGGCCGACCAGTTGCCGTTCTGCACCTCGGTGATTTCCGCGCGGATGCTCAGCATCGCCCCGATAAAACGGTCCAGCTCGGCCTTCGATTCACTCTCGGTCGGTTCGACCATCAGTGTCCCCGGCACCGGAAACGACATGGTTGGCGCGTGGAAGCCGTAATCCATCAGGCGCTTGGCCACGTCCTCTTCACTGATCCCGGTCAACGCTTTGAGCGGTCGCAGGTCGAGGATGCATTCGTGGGCCACCCGTTCTTTACGTCCGGTATAGAGCACCGGAAAAGCGCCGGACAAATGCTGTGCGAGGTAATTCGCGGCGAGGATCGCCACCTCGCTGGCGTCCGCCAGTTGCGGGCCCATCATGGCGATGTACATCCAGCTGATCGGCAGAATGCTCGCGCTGCCCCAGGGCGCCGCGCTGACGGCGCCGTTCTCCGGCAGCGGCCCTTCGATCGGTACCACCGGGTGATTGGCGACGAACGGCGCCAGATGAGCGCGCACGCCGATCGGCCCCATGCCCGGGCCGCCGCCACCGTGAGGAATGCAGAAGGTCTTGTGCAGGTTCATGTGGGACACATCGGCGCCAATGTCCGCCGGCCGGGCGAGCCCGACCTGTGCATTGAGGTTGGCGCCATCCATGTACACCTGGCCGCCGTGGCTGTGGATCACTTCACAGATTTCACTGATGCCCTCCTCGTACACGCCGTGGGTCGAAGGATAAGTCGCCATCAGGCAAGCGAGTTTGTCCGAGGCGGCAGCGGCCTTTTGTTTCAGGTCATCCAGATCAACGTTACCCGCCTCGTCGCACTCGACGATCACCACCCGCATCCCGGCCATTTGCGCCGACGCCGGGTTGGTACCGTGGGCCGAGGACGGGATCAGACAGATATCCCGCGCGCCTTGATCGCGGCTCGCGTGATACTTGCGAATCGCCAGCAACCCGGCGTACTCGCCCTGGGCGCCGGAGTTGGGTTGCATGCAGATCGCATCGAAACCGGTGATCGCACAGAGCCAGCGTTCCAGCTCCTCGATCATCAGCGAATAACCCACCGCCTGTTCTTTCGGCACAAAGGGGTGCAGGTTGGCGAATTGTGGCCAGGTGATGGGGATCATCTCGCTGGTGGCATTGAGTTTCATGGTGCAGGAGCCGAGCGGGATCATCGATTGATTGAGCGCCAGGTCCTTGTTTTCCAATTGTTTGAGGTAACGCAGCATTTCCGTTTCGCTGTGGTGTGCGCTGAACACCGGGTGACGTAGATAAGGCGAGGTCCGCAACAGCCCGTCGGGAATGCCGCAAGCCAGGGTTTCGGCGTCCAGATCGTCGACGTCGAGCCCATGATCGGCACCGAGAAATACATCGAACAGTTTCGCCACGGTGCGCTCGTCAGAGGTTTCGTCGAGGCTCAGCCCCAACTGCCCACGCCCGAGAATGCGCAAGTTGATCTGCACTGCCCGGGCGCTTTCGATGATTGCCGTCTGGGTGCCGCCGACCTCCAGGGTCAGTGTGTCGAAAAAATGCTGGTTGAGGCGGGTGATGCCATGTCGCGCCAGGCCCTCGGCGAGGATGCAGGTCAGCCGATGAACCCGCTGTGCAATCCGCTTCAGCCCTTCCGGGCCGTGGTAGACCGCGTAGAAACTGGCGATGTTGGCCAGCAGTACCTGGGCGGTGCAGATGTTCGAGTTGGCCTTCTCCCGGCGGATGTGTTGCTCGCGGGTTTGCAGGGCCATGCGCAAAGCGACGTTGCCGCGAGCATCTTTGGACACGCCGATGATCCGCCCGGGAATCGCCCGCTTGTACTCATCGCGACTGGCAAAAAACGCCGCGTGGGGCCCGCCGTAACCCATGGGCACGCCGAAACGCTGGGATGAGCCGAACACCACGTCGGCGCCCAATTCCCCTGGCGGTGTCAGCAACAGCAGGCTCAGCAGATCGGTGGCGACGCAGGCCAGGGCCTGCTGGGCATGCAGGTGATCGATCAAGGGGCGCAGATCGCGGATCTCGCCATGGGTATCGGGGTATTGCAGCAGCGCGCCGAACACCTGGTGCTGTTTCAAGTTATCCACAGCGTCGATGACCAGCTCGAAACCGAAGCCTTCGGCACGGGTCTGCACCACGGAAATCGTCTGCGGATGACAGTTTTCGTCAACGAAGAACAGATTGCTCCTGGACTTGGCGACACGCTTGGCCAGTGCCATGGCTTCCGCCGCTGCAGTGGCTTCGTCCAGCAGCGAGGCGTTGGCCAGTTCCAGTCCCGTAAGGTCGATGGTCAATTGCTGGAAGTTGAGCAGCGCTTCGAGCCGCCCTTGGGCGATCTCCGGTTGATAGGGCGTGTAGGCGGTGTACCAGCCGGGATTTTCCAGCACGTTGCGCACAATGACAGGCGGGGTGAGAGTGGCGTGGTAGCCCATGCCGATCAGGCTGGTCCAGACCCGATTCTGCTCGGCGTAACCGCGAAGCTTGGCCAGCGCGGCTTCTTCGTCGAGGGCGGGGGGCAGGTCCAGCGCGCGGTTCAGGCGGATTCCCGGTGGCACCGTCTGCTCGATCAACTCGACCCGGCTGCCGAGGCCGAGGCTGTCGAGCATGGCCTGCTGCTCGGCGGCATCGGGCCCGAGGTGGCGGCGAAGAAAGGCATTGGGGTCGCGTAACTGGCTCAAGGACGGCAACTGGGACATGACGGGCTCTCTCTTGACTGGCGCTCAACGTCGATGCAACACGGTCAAACCAGCATAGCAGCCGATACCGACAGTGAACCCTGTCCTGTAGGAGCGAGCTTGCTCGCGATGGTCGTTAACGATAATGCTTGAAGCCTGACACCCCGCGGTGTGCTCAGGTCCATCGCGAGCAAGCTCGCTCCTACAAGGGGAAATCCGGCAGATAATAAAAAGCCCCGACGAGTCGGGGCTTTGGGGATGACGCTTAAGGCTTATTCGCCAATGGCAGCCTTGTAGCCAGCCGCATCGAGCAGCTTGTCCAGGTCAGCGGCGTTGCTTGGCTTGAGCTTGAAGATCCACGCGCCGTACGGATCGGAGTTGAGCAACTCCGGGTTAGCGCTCAGCTCTTCGTTGATCGCGATCACTTCACCGGCCACCGGAGAATAGATATCGGAAGCGGCTTTGACCGACTCCACCACGCCGGATTGATCACCGGCAGCGAAGACTGTGCCGACTTCGGTCAGCTCAACGAACACCACATCGCCCAAGGCTTCCTGAGCGTGATCGCTGATGCCCACGGTGACGGTGCCATCGGCTTCCAGGCGGGCCCATTCGTGACTTTCGGCAAAACGCAGGTCGGCAGGGATATCGCTCATATTCTGTGTCCTCAAGAAAAATGTCAGCGGTCGTTGCCCGCCAGAAAAGGTTAGATCAAGGTTTTGCCATGGCGTACGAAGGTCGGTTTGACCACTCGAACCGGGTACCACTTGCCACGGATTTCCACTTCAGCGCGGTCGGCAGTTGCCATTGGCACGCGCGCCAGTGCTATCGACTTGCTTAGCGTAGGAGAGAAACTACCACTGGTGATCTCCCCTTCGCCAACATTGGCGATGCGAACCACCTGATGAGCGCGCAAAACCCCACGCTCCTCAAGGACCAGACCGACCAGTTTATGTTGTACCCCACCGGCCCGCTCGGCTTCCAGGGCAGTGCGACCGATGAACTGACGTGTGGCCGGCTCCCAGGCAATGCTCCAGGCCATGTTGGAGGCCAGCGGTGAAACGTCTTGATGAATGTCCTGACCGTAAAGGTTCATGCCCGCTTCGACACGCAAGGTGTCCCGTGCGCCGAGGCCGATCGGGGAAATGCCCGCCCCCACCAGATCGTTGAAGAATCCCGGGGCCTGGTCGGCCGGCAGAATGATTTCCAGACCGTCTTCACCGGTGTAACCGGTGCGCGCGATAAACCAGTCGCCGTCGGGCTGGCCTTCGAAAGGCTTGAGCAGCTGGATCAGATTGCCGCGGGACTGAGTCACCAGTTCCGCGATTTTCTGCCGGGCCTGGGGACCTTGAATGGCCAGCATCGCCAACTCCGAGCGCTCATTGAGTTGCACGTCGTAGTCGCCGAGGTGGGCCTGCATCCAGGCCAGGTCCTGATTACGGGTGGAGGCGTTGACCACCAGCCGATAATCGTCGTCGAGGCGATAGACGATCATGTCGTCGACGATGCCCCCGCGCTCATTGAGCATGGTGCTGTACAAGGCACGGCCAGGGCTGTGCAGACGCTCGACGTCATTGGCCAGCAAATGCTGGAGCCAGGCCTTCGCCTGGGGGCCGCCGACATCGATCACGGTCATGTGGGATACATCGAAAACCCCGCAATCGCGGCGCACCTGATGGTGCTCCTCGACCTGCGAGCCGTAATGCAAAGGCATATCCCAACCGCCAAAATCGACCATCTTCGCGCCGAGGGCGAGATGAAGGTCATACAGAGGCGTACGCTGTCCCATGGGTTTCTCCTTCCGGGCGTGGCGAAGGTGCGGGCCGGCGCTGCACGGGGTGAACGCCTTGAAATAAAAGGCTTTCAGCCTATTTCAGCTACCAGGTCTGTAGGACGGACCGCACCGAATGCCGCGCATTGTAGCCTCAAGGTGTAGGACTGGCACCTAGCTGTTTTGATGCGCCGAACGTCTGATCAATCCGATGACCGGTAACAAGCCGACCAGGACCAGTGTCAGTGCCGGCAACGACGCCCTCGCCCACTCCCCTTCGCTGGTCATTTCGAAGATGCGCACCGCCAGCGTGTCCCAGCCAAACGGGCGCATCAGCAGGGTCGCAGGCATTTCCTTGAGCACGTCGACGAACACCAGCAACGCGGCGCTCAAGGTGCCAGGCAGCAATAACGGTAGATACACTTTGAAAAACAGTCGTGGCCCGCTCACGCCAAGGCTGCGTGCCGCTTCGGGCAAAGATGGCCGTATTCGCGCCAGGCTGCTTTCCAGCGGCCCGTAGGCGACGGCGATGAACCGCACCAGATAGGCCAGCAATAAGGCCGACAGACTGCCAAGCAGCAAGGGTTTACCGGCGCCACCGAGCCAGTTCGAAAACGGGATCACCAGCTCGCGATCCAGGTAACTGAACGCCAGCATGATCGACACGGCCAGCACCGAACCGGGCAAGGCGTAGCCGAGGTTGGCCAGGCTGACACCGGAACGTATCGCGCGGGTCGGTGCCAGCCGGCGGGCAAACGCCAGCACCAGGGCGACACCGACGGTGATCAGCGCCGCCATGCCACCCAGGTACAAGGTATGGACGATCAGCCCGGCGTAACGCTCATCCAGATCGAAGCGCCCGCGCTGCCAGAACCACACCACCAGTTGCAGCATCGGAATCACGAAGGCACAGGCGAAGACCAGGCCGCACCAACTCATGGCGGCCAGCGCTTTGAAGCCATGCAGGTGATACAACGCCTTGACCCGAGGTCGCTCGTTACTCGCCCGATTCGCCCCGCGGGCGCGACGCTCGCCGTACAACACGACCATCACCACCAGCAACAGCAGGCTGGCCAGTTGCGCGGCAGTCGAGAGGCTGAAGAAGCCGTACCAGGTTTTGTAGATGGCGGTGGTGAACGTGTCGAAGTTGAACACCGACACGGCGCCGAAATCGGCCAGGGTTTCCATCAGCGCCAATGCCACGCCCGCACCGATGGCTGGGCGCGCCATCGGCAAGGCCACCCGCCAGAACGCCTGCCACGGCGATTGCCCCAGGACCCGTGCCGCTTCCATCAAGCCTTTGCCCTGGGCCAGGAACGCGGTCCGCGCCAACAGGTACACATAGGGATAGAAAACCAGCACCAGCACCACAATCACTCCGCCGGTGGAGCGCACTCGCGGCCATCTGATGCCACTGCCGAACCATTCGCGCAGCAGGGTTTGCACCGGGCCTGCAAAATCCAGCAAACCCACAAAAACGAATGCCAACACATAAGCGGGAATCGCGAACGGCAGCATCAAGGCCCAGTCCAGCCATCGCCGCCCGGGGAATTCGCAGAGGCTGGTGAGCCAGGCCAGGCTCACACCCAGGACCGTTACGCCGACACCGACGCCGAGGACCAATGTCAGGGTGTTGCCGAGCAGGCGCGACATCTGGGTATCCCAGAGGTGGGACCAGATCTGTTGGTCGATGGTTTGCCATGACAACAGCAAGACGCTGAGGGGCAGCAGGACCAGCGCAGCGATGGCGAAGACCAGGGGATACCAGCGGCGTTGGGCGGGGTGGGCCAAGGAAGGTCTCTCGCAAGGAAATCGTGAAGTGTAGGGAAAACGCAAAAAGATCGCAGCCTCCGGCGGCTCCTACATTGGGAGGGTGTTCACCCTGTAGGAGCTGCCGAAGGCTGCGATCTTTTGATCTTTAACGTTAAAAACTCAGTTCCAGCTGCCCGATCCATCATGCGAATCGCTTCAGCCTGACGCTTGCCGGCAATTTCCACCGGCAAGGTATCGGCGACGAACTTGCCCCAGCTCGCCACTTCAGCGGAGGGTTGCACGGCAGGATTGGCCGGGAATTCCTGGTTCACGTCGGCGAAGATCTTCTGCGCTTCAGGCGTGGTCATCCACTCGACCAGGGCCTTGGCCGCTTCCGGGTGCGGAGCATGTTTGGTCAGGCCGATGCCCGACAGGTTGACGTGCACGCCACGGTCGCCCTGGTTTGGCCAGAACAGCTTCACCGCCAGGTCAGGCTTCTGCTTGTGCAGGCGGCCGTAGTAGTAGGTGTTGACGATGCCGACGTCACACTGGCCCGCGTTGATCGCTTCCAGCACCGCAACGTCATCGGAGAACACGTCGGTGGACAGGTTGTTGACCCAGCCCTTGAGGATCTTCTCGGTTTTTTCGGCACCGTGGACTTCGATCATGGTGGCGGTCAGGGACTGGTTGTAGACCTTCTTCGCCGTGCGCAGGCACAGGCGACCTTCCCAATTCTTGTCGGCCAGGCCTTCGTAGGTGGTCAGCTCGCCGGGCTTCACGCGATCGGTGGAGTAGGCGATGGTCCGCGCCCGCAGGCTCAGGCCGGTCCAGGCATGGGCGGAGGAGCGATACTGCAGCGGGATGTTGGCGTCGATGGTTTTCGAGGTGAAGGGTTGCAGGATGCCCATCTGCTCGGCCTGCCACAGGTTGCCGGCATCGACGGTCAGCAGCAGGTCGGCGGTGGCGTTCTCGCCCTCGGCCTTGATCCGCTGCATCAGCGGCGCTTCCTTGTCGGTGATGAACTTCACCTGCACGCCGGTTTTTGCGGTGTACGCATCGAATACCGGCTTGATCAGCTCATCGATTCGCGAGGAGTAGACCACCACCTCGTCGGCGGCCTGGGCAAGGGTGCTGCCGATCAGGGTCAGGGCCAGTGCGGTCAGTAGACGCTTGGGTGCCAACATGGGCGCGATCTCTCGATTGAAAAAATGAGTCTAAATGATAAGGACACACATTTGCCTTCTCAATCGAACAGTTGGTAGAGGAGTTACCAGATGTTGCACAGTTTGGAATGTGTGGTGGATGTGCCCGCGAAGGGGCCATCAGCATCGATTAAGATGTCAGGCCTTGGCCAGCGCCGGCAGATCCCCAATCAACCCCAATGCCTCACGCACAAACAACGCCTTGGCCTCCGGCATCTGATCAACCATTTTCAACCCGGCATTACGCAACCAGCGCACCGGCAGCGGGTCAGCCTGGAATAACCGTTCAAAGCCTTCCATCGCCGCCATCAACGCCAGGTTATGCGGCATGCGCCGACGCTCGTAACGACTGAGCACTTTCACATCCGCCAATCGCTCGCCACGGCCAGCCGCCTGCAACAGCACCTCGGCCAGCACGGCGGCATCGAGGAAACCGAGGTTCACCCCCTGCCCGGCCAAAGGATGAATGGTGTGAGCCGCATCGCCGATCAACGCCAGGCCTTCAGCCACGTAGCGCTTGGCATGGCGCTGACGCAGCGGCACGCACAGGCGCGGATCGGCGCTGAGCACGGTACCCAGCCGACCTTCGAAGGCGCGCTCCAGTTCCTTGCAGAAACCGGCGTCGTCCAGCGCCATCAGGCGTTCTGCTTCGCTCGGCGTGGTCGACCAGACGATCGAACACCAGTCCTGCCGGCCGTCACGCTCCAGCGGCAGAAAGGCCAATGGACCGTCATCGGTGAAACGCTGCCAGGCGGTCATTCGATGAGGTTCGGTGCTGCGCACGCTGGTCACGATCGCGTGGTGCAGGTAATCCCACTCACGGGTCGCCACGCCGGCCAGGCGCCGCACTGCCGAGTTGGCACCATCGGCGGCAATGACCAACGGCGCGCGCAAGGTGCGGCCATCGGCCAGGGTCAGCAGCCAGTCGTCGCCGGAGCGGCGCATCTGCTCCAGACGCGCATTGGCCAGCATCCCCAGATCGCAGTCGTGCAAACGGTCGAGCAAGGCATCCTGCACCACGCGGTTCTCGACGATATGCCCGAGTACCTCGGCATGCACGCTGGTCGCCGAGAAATGGATCTGTCCGGTACCGCTGCCGTCCCAGACATGCATATCGGTGTAGGGACTGCTGCGCCGATCGACGATGCCATCCCAGACGCCCAGGCGATCGAGAATCCGCTGGCTGGCGATCGACAGCGCACTCACCCGCGGCTCGAACGGAGCCTGTGCGTCAAAGGGTTTGACGGTCATCGGGCTGCCATCCAGCAGCAAGACTTCCAGCCCGCTGTCCTGCAACGCCAGCGCCAGGGCGCTGCCGACCATTCCGGCCCCGACAATCAGCAGATCTGCGCGCATTTCCATGCTTTAAGCCTGTCTCGCTTGCGGCTTGAGCCGCACGTAAAGGGTTTTCTCGGCCCGCGCCACCAGAGTGCCGCAGCCGTCGTGAATATCGAGTTGCAACTGCTTAAACATCGGGGCGCGTACCCAGCCCCATGGCCTGCCGCGCGAACCAGCGCTTGGCCGGTGGCAGCAGATCGAGACCGAGCAGGCCGATATTGCGGCCCAGGGAAACCAGCGGCTGGGTGCTGCCGAACAGGCGGGTGACCTGATCGGAGAAGCCCACGGTCAGGCTCTGATCCAGACGCTGGCGTTCGCGGTAGGCTTGCAGGGTGGCGAAGTCGCCGGGCGGGTTTTCGCTGCCCAGCAGCGCATCGGCCAATGCCTGGGCATCGCGCAGGGACAAATTGAAACCTTGCCCTGCGATCGGGTGCAGGCTGTGAGCGGCATTGCCCAGAATCGCCAGATGCGGACGCACCTGCTCTTCGGCCTCGATCAAAGACAGCGGATACAGATGCCGTACCCCGACCTGCTTCAAGGTCCCGAGACGATAACCGAACACACCCTGCAACTCGCTGAGGAAACTTCGCTCATCAAGCGCCGCCAGCCGTTGCGCGTCCATGCCCAGACGGGTCCAGATCAACGCGCAGCGGTTGTCCGGCAATGGCAACAACGCCATCGGCCCCTCATCGGTGAAGCGCTCGAAGGCCGTGCCGTTGTGCGCTTCACTCGGCGTGACGTTGGCGATCAACGCGCTCTGGTTGTAGGGACGGGTCTTGATGCCGATGCCCAATTGCTCGCGCAGACCGGAACGGCCGCCATCAGCGAGCACCGCAAGGTCGCATTCCAGGGTGGTTTCATCGTTGAGGACCAGGCGATAGCCATCGGTCAACGGCTCCATGCGCGTGACCTCCGCCGGACACCGCCAGCTGATCACGTCCTTGTCCAGGCCTTGCCAGAGGCATTGGCCGAGCCAGGCGTTTTCCACCACATAGCCCAGCGCCGGTACGCCCTCTTCCATCGCCGACAGGCGCGCGGTGGAGAAACGTCCACGGTCGGAGACGTGGATCTGCTTGATCGGCTCGGCCCGACGGGAAATTTCCTGCCACGCGCCCAGCCGTTGATAAATCTGCCGAGCGCCGTACGACAGCGCCGAAGAACGCGCATCGTAGCTCGGCTGGTAGGTGTCGCCCGGAGCGAAGGGTTCGATCAGCACGATCTTCCAGCCACGGGCCTTGGCCCCGGCCTGCAAGGCCAACGCCAGGCTGGCGCCGACCAGGCCGCCACCGATGATTGCCAGATTGACTCGACTCATGCCGCGTGTGTCCGCGCGGCGGCCATCAAGGCCTCGATCTCGGCGACCGTTTTCGGCACGCCATGGGTCAGGATTTCACAGCCGGTTTTGGTGACCACTACATCGTCCTCGATGCGCACGCCAATGCCGCGCCATTTTTTCGCTACGTTCTGGTTGTCCGGGGCAATGTAGATGCCCGGTTCCACGGTCAGCGCCATGCCGACTTCCAGCACGCGCCATTCGCCGCCGACCTTGTACTCGCCGACGTCGTGCACATCCATGCCCAACCAGTGACCGGCGCGGTGCATGTAAAACGCCTTATGGGCTTCGCCGGCGATCAATTCATCGACGTCACCTTGCAACAGGCCCAGCTTCACCAGCCCGGCGGTAATTACCCGCACCGTGGCTTCGTGAGCCTGGTTCCAGTGTTTGTCCGGGGCGATCTCGGCAAAGGCGGCTTCCTGAGCCGCCAGCACCAACTCGTAGATCGCCTTCTGCTCGGGTGAATACTTGCCATTGACCGGCCAGGTGCGGGTGATGTCGCTGGCGTAGCAATCGATCTCGCAGCCGGCATCGATCAGCACCAGGTCACCGTCCTTGAGCACCGCATCATTCTGCTGGTAATGCAGGATGCAACTGTTGCGCCCCGAGGCGACGATCGAACCGTAGGCCGGCATTTTCGCCCCGCCCTTGCGGAACTCGTAATCGAGCTCGGCTTCGAGGCTGAACTCATGTAGCCCGGCCCGGCTGGCCTGCATCGCGCGGATGTGGGCCTGGGCGGAAATTCGAGCGGCCTCGCGCATCACCTTCACTTCTGCCGCCGATTTATACAGGCGCATGTCGTGCAGCAGATGATCCAGGGCAATGAATTCGTTCGGCGGCTGGGCACCGAGGTGCGCTTTAGAGCGGATCACGTTGATCCAGTCCATCAGGTGCCGATCGAATTCCGGGTTGCTGCCCATGGCCGAATACACCCGGTCGCGCCCTTCGATCAGGCCCGGCAGAATGTCGTCGATGTCGGTGATGGGAAAGGCGTCGTCGGCGCCGAAGTCGCGGATCGCGCCTTCCTGGCCGGCACGCAGGCCGTCCCACAACTCTCGTTCGGCATTGCGCTCACGGCAGAACAATACGTATTCGCCATGTTCGCGACCGGGCATCAGCACAATGACGGCCTGCGGCTCGGGGAAACCGCTGAGGTACTGGAAATCGCTGTCCTGACGGTAGACGTGCTCGACGTCGCGGTTGCGGATGGCTACCGCGGCGGCGGGCAGGATGGCGATGCTGTTGGGTACCATCTGCGCCATCAGGGCCTTGCGGCGACGGCTGTATTCCGATTTCGGGATATGAATCATGGGCAGATGGCTATTCCTGGCTCGCGATTAGTGCAACGACGGTTTGGCAGCAGCCGGTGCGTCCGGCTTTTTGGTCTCGGTGAACAGCAGCAGCGGCGCGACGCGCAGGTATTCCATGACTTCCATGTAATCGCTCTCGCCGTCGTCGGACTCTTCCAGGGCGTCTTGCACCTGGGCGATGGCCGCCAGATCCTGCAGCACTTCGGTGGCTTCAGGGCTCAGGGCGTTGTCGCGATAGGTCAGACCGAAGCCGGTCAGGAAGCCCTGGCACCATTGGCCCAGTGCGGCCGCACGCTCGGTGAGCGGGGCGTCGTCGGACGGCAGCAGCAGGACAACGGTCATGTCGTCGCTGGTCAGCTCGCCCTTGACCATCTCTTGCAGGCCGATCAGGGCATTGCGAACGTTGTCTTGCGGTTCGCCTTCGAGCAACTCGGCGGCATCGGCCAACCAGCTGTCGGCTTCGAACCCGGCACCGCCGCAACTGCGGCCGAGCAGCAGGCCATGCAATTCGGCAGGCGAGGCAGGATGGCCGCTGGTTGACAGCAGTGTGGCGAAGGCTTGGTACGGAGAATTCTGAATGGGCATGGGCAGCTAGGCGCCAGACGGCGCTATGTCTAGAATGAAGGCCTTGTATCCTACATCGACTACCCCTGTAGGAGCGAGCTTGCTCGCGAAGGTCGCCAACGATAACGCTGGGTACCTGACACCCCGCGGCGTTTTCGGACTCATCGTCGGATCGCCGCCCGGAGCAAGCTCGCTTCTGCAAGCCCCACACCCATCAGACAGTGAAGACAATGGAAGACAACGACCTGCAAGCGCTGATGGCCAGGCTCGAGCTGCTAATTAGCCGAGTCGAGCAACTAAAGAGTCAAAACGGACTCCTATTAGCTCAGGAAAAGACCTGGCGCGAGGAACGCGCGCACCTCATTGAAAAAAATGAAATCGCCCGGCGTAAGGTCGAATCGATGATTTCGCGCCTCAAGGCCCTGGAGCAAGACTCATGAGTTCAAGCAATAGCGTTACCGTGCAAATCCTCGATAAAGAATATTCGATCATTTGCCCCCAGGAAGAGCGCAGCAACCTGGTGAGCGCCGCCCGCTACCTGGACGGCAAGATGCGCGAAATCCGCAGCAGCGGCAAAGTCATCGGCGCCGATCGCATCGCCGTGATGGCCGCGCTGAACATCACCCACGATCTCCTGCACAAGGAAGAACGACCGGATGTGCAGGCCAGCGGCTCGACCCGGGAGCAGGTTCGCGACCTGCTGGATCGTGTCGATCTGGTGCTCGCCACCGATCCGGATGTCACCAAGGGCTGATTCGTCTCACCGCTTGAGGTATACTCGCATCACTCCCTGGGGTGCTTGCCAGTTGACCACGTCCCTGAGCCGATTCGCACTACCCTGGAGGTTGCACGTTGGGCTGGTGTGCATGTCCGCTAGACGGAAAGCCTTAAAGCCTACTGCATCTTCCACCTTGAACTTTCGGGTTCAAGGGCTAAGTCAGCAGCGGTTCATCCGGGGAGCCTGATTCCAGCCCGATGCCGGTTCAAATACCGGCATCGGCTTTTTTACGGGTACGCTTTACGTACTCGCCCTGCCGAAGCCGGAATACATGACCGAACCTGCGCTGCTGCCCCGCCCGCAACTTCGACGCATGCTGCGCAAGGCCCGCCGCGCATTGACCCCCGGTCAACAGCGCCAGGCTGCTCGCGGGCTGTACAAGCAACTGGCCCAACAGCCTTTGTTCCGGCGCGCCAGACACATCTCGCTGTACCTGCCTACCGACGGTGAAATCGATCCGCGGGTGCTGCTGCGTGCCGCGCAACGCCGAGGCAAGGCCACTTATCTGCCAGTGCTCAGTGCCTGGCCGCGCACCAAAATGGTGTTCCAGCGAGTTCGCCCTGGCGAAAAGCTCAAACCCAATCGTTTCCGCATTCTCGAACCCCGGCATAACCTCGCCCGACAACGCAAAGTCTGGGCGCTGGACCTGGTGCTGCTGCCATTGGTCGGGTTTGACGATGTCGGCGGACGCCTGGGCATGGGCGGCGGCTTCTACGATCGCAGCCTGGCGTACCTGGCGCGACGCAAAAACTGGCGCAAGCCGACGTTATTGGGCCTGGCCCATGAATGTCAGAAGGTGGAACGGTTGGCTCAGGCCAGCTGGGATGTGCCGTTACAGGGAACGGTTACGGACAAGGCCTGGTATTACGCAGGCTAGACGCCACTGCGATCAGCGGCGTCGGCAGGACAGCTTCAGCGCTTGAAGGCTGACGACTGTTGTTGCAGTTGCTGTTGCTGCGCGATCTCGATCGGTGCATCAGGAGCATTGTTCCACAGGCTTTGGGCATAGCCGGTGGTCACCACGCCGAGGCCGAACAAAATCACCAAAATCCATAGTAAATCCGGTTTGCGTTTCATCGATTGCCTCCCAAAGGCACATCAACACGATGACAGCAGCGGTATCCGTTGTAGGCCGTGCAGCAGCGTCTAGCTAAGAAGGGCGGCATTCTGCGACAACGTGAACCGACACGCAAACGCTGGCGTCAACCGACCGTCGGTTTGTCATAAAATTGCCGGACAACTTGCCCACTTACCTCGCAAGGAGCAAAACCATGGCCTATTGGCTGATGAAATCCGAGCCCGACGAACTCTCGATCAAGGATCTGGAGAAGCTCGGCAAAGCGCGCTGGGACGGGGTTCGCAACTACCAGGCACGTAATTTCCTGCGGGCCATGGCGGTGGGCGACGAGTTTTTCTTTTACCACTCCAGCTGCCCCGAACCGGGCATTGCCGGAATCGGCAAGATTGTCGAAGCCGCGTACCCGGACCCGACGGCGCTGGAGCCGGAGAGTCATTACTTCGATCCGAAGGCCACGGCAGAGAAAAACGCCTGGAGCGCGATTGATGTTGCGCATGTGGAGACGTTTTCCAAGGTGTTGAAGCTGGATTATCTGAAGCAGCAGACGGCGCTGGCCGAGATGCCACTGGTGCAGAAAGGCTCGCGACTGTCAGTGATGCCCGTCACCGCTGAGCAATGGACGGCGGTGCTTGGTCTGCGCTAAATAAGGCAGGACCGCCCGTCACTCTGGCTTACTTCACCGATCGGTCAGGTTTGACCCTCAGTTGACGGACATCAAGTCGCTCAGGCGCGTGCCTGTCAGACTACGGCGCTACAGATGCAGGATGCCTACATGTCGACGCACAGCCGTTCTTCGCTTTTCTTCGCTTTTTTACTGGGGGCTTTGCTCCTGGCCGCCGGGGGATTCGGTTACTGGAAGTCGACGCTTAACCGACTGCCCGAAGGGTTGTATGTCGGCAATGGTCGGCTTGAAGCCACTGAAGTGCAGATCGCCAGCAAGACACCCGGCCGGCTGGCTGAAGTACTGGTGGACGAAGGCGACAAAGTAACCAAAGGTCAACTGCTGGCCCGCATGGACACCCGCACCCTTGAAGCCCAGCGCAGGCAGGCTGAAGCCGAAGTAATACGCGCCCGGGAAAACCTCTCCGCCGCCCAGGCCAATGTGCAACTGCGCCAGAGTGAGCAACTGCTTGCCCATCAAGAGCTCAAACGCTCCCAGGAACTGTTCAAGCGCGGTTTCGCCAGTGGCCAGATCATCGACCAGCAGCAGTCGCGCTTCGACACTGGCAACGCGGCCGTCGCCGCGGCCCGCGCTCAAGTGTCCGCGGTCGGAGCAGGCATTGGCGCAGCGCAGGCAGAAGTCGCTCAGTTAACCAGCGAAATTGACGACAGCAGCCTTCGGGCCCCCATCGACGGAGTGATTCAGCTTCGCATGGCCGAACCCGGTGAAGTGCTGGGCGCCGGTGGGCGGGTACTGCTGCTGATTGACCCGAACGACCAATACATGAACCTCTATCTTGCGGCATCCGTGGCCGGACGCCTGGCGGTCGGCGATGAAGCGCGGATCTTGGTGGACGCCCTCCCCGGTCAGCCGTTGCCGGCAAAAATCAGCTTCGTGGCGGCCAAATCGCAGTTCACGCCCAAAGAAGTCGAGACCCGTGACGAGCGTCAGAAACTGGTGTTTCGGGTCAAGCTGCACCTGACCCAACCCAGCGCCGTGCCCCAGGCCAAACCGGGGATGCCCGGTAATGGTTATGTGCGCACCGCTCCTATTGACTGGCCGGCCAATCTTCAATGACCGGCCTGGCACTGCATGCCACCCGCCTTCAGCACCGTTATGGTCAACAGCAGGCGCTGACCGACATCACATTCAGCCTGCCCGCCGGTACCCGGTGCGGGTTGATTGGTCCGGATGGCGCCGGTAAATCCAGCCTGCTGGGATTGATCGCCGGCGTGAAGACATTACAAGACGGCCAACTGGAAGTGCTCGGTGGCTCGATCCAGGACCGGCGCCACCGCAACAGCCTCTACTCGCGTATCGCGTTCATGCCTCAAGGCCTGGGCGGCAACCTGTACCCTGATCTCTCGATCCGCGAGAACATTCACTTCTTCGCCACACTGTTCGGGCTGTCGGGGGCGGAGTGCGATCAGCGCATGCAGAGCCTGTTGCTTGCCACTGATCTACTGCGGTTTGCCGAGCGCCCAGCCGGCAAGCTATCGGGCGGGATGAAACAGAAGCTCGGCCTCTGTTGTGCGCTGATCCATGAACCGGACCTATTGATCCTCGATGAACCGACCACTGGCGTCGATCCATTGTCCCGGCGGCGCTTCTGGGAGTTGATTGATGACGTTCGGCGCCAACGCCCGCAACTGACGCTACTGGTCGCCACCGCGTACATGGAAGAGGCCGAGCAGTTCGAACACTGCCTGATGCTCGATGACGGCAAGCTGATCGCCGCCGGTTTGACCCGCGAACTGGAGACGGTTACTCCTGGTGGCAAACTTGATGAAGCCTTCACCCACTTTCAGGGCGACACCGGTCATGACAACCAGCCGCTACTGATCCCTCCTCGAACCAATGCCACAACCGACATCGCCATCGAAGCCCATGACCTGACCCTGCGCTTCGGCGATTTCACGGCTGTGGACAAGGTCAGCTTCGCCATCGGCCGCGGCGAAATCTTCGGGTTTCTGGGCTCCAACGGCTGCGGCAAAACCACCACCATGAAAGTGCTCACCGGGCTTATTCCGGCCAGCGAAGGCCGTGCCACGTTGCTGGGCAATCCGGTGAACGCCAAGGATCTGGCCACCCGCAAACGCGTTGGTTTCATGTCCCAGAGTTTCTCTTTGTATGGCGAACTCAGCGTCCGGCAGAACCTGGACTTGCACGCGCGACTGTTCGATTTGCCCAAGGCCGACAGCGCTCAGCGCATCGACGAGCTGATCCAGCGTTTCAACCTGGGCAGCGTTGCTCATCAGCCGTCCGGTGCGTTGCCGCTTGGCCTGCGCCAACGCTTGTCCCTGGCGGTGGCGGTGCTGCATCGCCCGGAAGTGCTGATCCTTGACGAACCGACTTCCGGTGTCGACCCGGCGGCCCGAGACGATTTCTGGCGGCTGCTGATCGAACTGTCCCGCGAACAGGGCGTGACGATTTTCCTGTCCACCCATTTCATGAACGAAGCCCAGCGCTGCGACCGCATCTCATTGATGCACGCCGGCAAGGTATTGGCCTGCGACACCCCGGCAGCCCTGCAACAGCAGTTCAAGGGCCAGACACTGGAGGCGGCGTTCGTCACCTGTCTGGAACAGGCCCAGGGCCCGATCGCAACGGCGCCGTCGCCAGCGTCCGTCGACGCGACGCTCGTACCGATCACACCGATGAAAGATCACGGCTTCAGTTTTGGACGACTGCGGGCACTGGCGAGTCGTGAAAGCAAGGAGCTGCTGCGCGATAAAGTGCGCATGGCCTTCGCCCTGCTCGGGGCGATTCTCATGATGGTGATCTTCGGCTACGGCATTTCCCTGGATGTGGAAAAACTCGCCTTCGCGGTTTACGACCAGGACCAGACCCCGCAAAGCCGCGCTTATCTGGAAGCCTTCCGCGGCTCCCGTTACTTCGATGAGCAACCCTCCATAAGTGATGCGGCGCAGTTGCATCGACGATTACAACGCTCGGAAATCAAACTGGCGCTGGAGGTCCCGCCTGGATTCGGCCGAGACCTGTTCGCCGGCCGCCAACCCACGGTGGCGGCCTGGCTCGATGGCGGCATGCCGTTTCGCGCCGAAACCAGCCGCAACTATGTGGAAGCGGTCCACCTGGCCAACCTGGAGCAATTGGCCGAGCAGTCCAGCCCGGCGCTGAACCGGCAAGCATCGGCCAAACTGGAAACCCGCTTCCGCTACAACCAGGACGTCATCAGCGTCAACGCCATCGGTCCCGGGGTGATGGCGCTGATCCTGGCGTTCATCCCGGCCATGCTGACTGCCCTGGGCATCGTGCGGGAGAAGGAGTTAGGCTCGATCACCAACTTCTACGCTACACCGCTGACCCGCCTGGAGTTCCTGTTAGGTAAACAGGTGCCGTATCTGGCCGTCAGCCTGATCAACCTCGCCGTCCTGACGGCCATGAATCGCTGGCTGTTCGGCGTGCCCTTCAAGGGCAGCGCACTGACCCTGGCCTTCGGCGGGCTGCTCTACGTGCTGGCGACCACCAGCATGGGTCTGTTGATTTCAGCATTCACCCGAACCCAGATTGCCGCCATCCTCGGTACCATGATCATCACCAGTCTGCCGACCATTCAGTTTTCCGGCTTGATTGTGCCGCGCTCGTCCCTTGATGGCGCGGCCGCAGTCATGGGGATGCTGTTTCCGGCGGGCTACTTCCTCGACATCGCCGTCGGCACCTTTACCAAGGCGCTGGATATCCGGCAGTTGTGGCCGCAATGCCTGGCACTGTTCGGATTCTTTCTCGCGTTCACCGGGCTTAGCCTGGCCATGCTGAAAAAGCAGGAGGTCTGATGCACAAGCTTGCGCACATCCTGCGCCTTGGCCTCAAGGAACTCACGAGCCTGCGACACGACAGCGTGTTGCTGCTGTTCCTGTTCTACGCCTTTACCGTGGCGATCTACATGCCGGCCGCGGGCTCCGTGATCGGCGTGCACAACGCCAGTGTGGCCATGGTCGATGAAGATCACAGCCACCTGTCACGACAACTGGCCCAAGCCCTGCAACCACCGGAATTCCAGCCGCCGGTGTCGCTGCCCTATGAACAAATGGACGAAGTGCTGGACAGCGGGCGATACACCTTCGTGATCAATGTTCCGGCAAATTTTCAGGCGGATCTGTTGGCCGGCCGCCAACCGGCGGTGCAGGTCAACGTCGACGCCACGGCCATGAGCCAGGCCTTCATGGGCGCGGGTTACATCGGACGGATTTTCCAGCGCGAGCTGCTGACCTACAGCGGCCAGGACGATGCGGCGAGCAAGCCCCCCGCGCTGCTGACGACGCGAGCGCTGTTCAATATCAACCTGGAGGGTGGCTGGTTCCTGGCGGTGATTCAGATCGTCAACAACATCACCATCCTCGCCATCATCCTGACCGGCACAGCGCTGCTGCGTGAGCGCGAACACGGCACCCTCGACCATTTGCTGGTGCTGCCGCTGACGGCGCTGGAGATCATGCTGGCAAAAATCTGGAGCAATATGCTGGTGGTGGTGCTCTGCACCTGGGTGTCGCTGGAAGTGATAGTCAAAGGCGCGCTCGGCGTGCCGCTGGCCGGCTCCATGACCTTATTTTTGCTGGTGACAGCGGTTTATCTGTTCGCCAGCACGGCGCTGGGAATATTCCTCGCGACCCTCGCCCGCTCGACACCGCAGTTCGGCCTGTTGGCGATTCCGGTGATTATCCCGATGTTGCTGCTATCAGGCGGCAGTACGCCACTCGACAGCATGCCGCAATGGCTGCAATGGGTGATGCAGTGCTCGCCATCGACTCACTTCGTCAGCCTCAGCGCCGCGATACTGTTTCGCGACGCCGGCATCAGTGTGGTGTGGCCGGATTTGCTGGCATTGAGCACCATCGGCCTGCTGTTTTTTACCATTGCGCTGATGCGGTTTCGCAAGAGCCTGGCGTCCTGACAGACCGCGTCGCCCCCTTCGCCGGAACAGCGAAAAACTTACTGAATGATGAGGTTGTTGAACAACAAATCCTCGACCACCGGCTTGCCGGTCTCATCGCTCATCACTTGTCGGGTCTGCTTCAGGGCCTCCTGACGCAGCTTCTCCTTGGCCTCGACATTGTTCATCGCCTCGGTGCTCTGCTGCGCAAACAACCCCACCAACTGATTACGAATCAGCGGTTCATTGGCCTTCACCAGCTTGGTCGCCTCGTCCCCGGTCACCCGCAACGCCACATCAGCCTTGTAGACCTTGAGCTTCGGCGTACCGTCCAGCCCATAGTTACCCACGAACGGCGGGCTCAAGGTGATGTAATTGACCTTCGGCGCTTCACCTTCCTTGGCTTCTTCGGCCACCGCTGCCACGGGTAGAGACAGGGCCAGCAACAACATGATCCACGCTTTCACACTTCGCTCCTTATCCGGTTTGCGGCCTAGCATATCGACCCGCCGCGCCAGCACAAGCTTATAGCGGCCTATAAGGGCGGGGCATGCTCGTTGACCCTTCAATTCACACACCTACACTTATCGGCCATCACTCCCAAAGGAATAGCCCTGATGAAAGCCGTGCTGTGCAAAGCCTTCGGCCCTGCCGAATCGCTGGTGCTGGAAGACGTCGCCAGCCCTGTCGCGAAGAAGAATGAAATCCTGCTGGAAGTGCACGCCGCGGGGGTGAATTTCCCCGACACGCTGATCATCGAGGGCAAATACCAGTTCAAGCCGCCCTTCCCCTTTTCCCCCGGTGGCGAAGCGGCGGGCGTGATCCGTGCGGTGGGCGAAAAAGTCAGCCACCTGAAGGTCGGCGACCGGGTCATGGCCCTGACCGGCTGGGGCAGCTTTGCCGAAGAAGTGGCGGTGCCGGGCTATAACGCAATGCCGATCCCGCCGTCCATGGACTTCAACACCGCCGCCGCCTTCAGCATGACTTATGGCACCTCGATGCACGCGCTCAAGCAACGGGGCCATCTGCAGCCGGGTGAAACCCTGCTGGTGCTCGGCGCTTCCGGCGGAGTCGGCCTGGCAGCGGTGGAAATCGGCAAAGCCATGGGCGCCCGGGTGATCGCTGCCGCCAGCAGCGCGGAAAAACTCGCCGTGGCCAAGGCGGCCGGCGCCGACGAGTTGATCAACTACAGCGAAACCAGCCTCAAGGACGAAATCAAGCGCCTGACCGACGGCCAGGGCGCCGACGTGATCTACGATCCGGTCGGCGGCGACCTGTTCGACCAGGCCATCCGCGCCATCGCCTGGAACGGGCGCCTGCTGGTGGTCGGTTTCGCCAGCGGCCGCATTCCGGAACTGCCGGTTAACCTGGCGCTGCTCAAAGGTGCAGCCGTGGTCGGCGTGTTCTGGGGCTCGTTTGCCCAGCGCCAGCCTCAGGACAACGCGGCAAACTTCCAGCAATTGTTTGGCTGGTTTGCCGAGGGCAAGCTGAAGCCGCTAGTGTCGCAGGTGTATCCATTGGGCAATGCGGCGCAGGCGATCAATGATCTGGGTCAGCGCAAGGCGGTTGGCAAGGTGGTGGTACAGGTTCGCTGAACCCCGTGGAGCGGTCTGGACCTCGAATGAATTATCCAGACCGCCTCATGACGAGCCGGACGCTACAACAGTTGCCGAATCTCCTCCGGCAGCAAACTCATGTATTTAAGCACCGGGCCGCTGCGGCAACTTCTAACAATGTTTGGCACACGCTTATTTAGCTTGGCGATCCATTCCAGGCGCTGTTCCTTCGGCAATTGGGTAACGTGAAACACGTTTGACAGATACGCCCGGGTGTAATGAAACGGCGCGGCATCCACCCACGCAGACTCCGGTACATTGAGCAGTTGCTCGTTGACGTCGCGACATTTCAATTTCTTGAGCCACTGGTTGGCGTGGATCGGCGAATCGAGATCCAGGCGGAATACCAGTGGAGCGATAATTTCCTGCTTCGCAGGCTTGTCTTTATCAACCGTCCAAGGCCTGAACCGCCACTGCTCTATCGCAACCCTGCTCGCTTCGGCCAGGTCAGGATGATCGCTTTCCAGGATTCTCACCTTGCTCACCGAACCATCGGCATTGGCGATGAACTCGACTCGGACATTGCCGGTTATGCCAGCCCTCAGAAGCGCTGGAGGATAAATCGGCTTGGGGTTGTTTTCCGGTATCAGAAAGAACTCCCCTGCCCTGATATCTGCCGATAAACCCAGCAACAGCACAAACGCAAACCACCGCATAACCCCTCCCCTCCATGATCGAATCACTAAAACTCCCTTGCAAAGCTTACGCAGCAGCGACCTGAAACAGAACGTCGCAACCTCTCCTTTGAACGAAGGACGCTTCCCAAAAACCAGTACTCATCCGGACAGATGAGGCGCAAAGGATGGAAGTGGTAATCCTTCCTACAACGTCCTTCACTTACGTCTGAGCGACATGTTCGTAAGAGAACATGCGGCCGCCATAATTTCCGCTGTTTGACCACTGAGAAGCGGTGCTATTTTCGGTAACGAAACTGTAACATTCGCATCCGCAGTCAAAACAAGAAATCTGGAGCTTTTGAATGTTTGCTTTCTTTCGTCCTGCCGCACATCAGGCTCCATTGCCTGAAGAAAAAATAGACAACACCTACCGTCGCCTTCGCTGGCAGATCTTCGCCGGGATTTTTATCGGCTACGCCGGTTATTACCTGCTGCGCAAAAACTTCTCCCTGGCCATGCCCTACCTGATCGAGGAGGGCTATACCCGTGGTGAGCTGGGCCTGGCGTTGTCGGCGATTGCCATCGCCTACGGCCTGTCCAAATTCTTGATGGGCATCGTGTCCGACCGCTCCAATCCGCGTTTCTTCCTGCCCTTCGGCCTGCTGGTATCGGCCGGGGTGATGTTCATTTTCGGCTTTGCGCCCTGGGCGACGTCCAGCGTGACCATCATGTTCATCCTGCTCTTCATCAACGGCTGGGCCCAAGGCATGGGCTGGCCGCCGAGCGGGCGGACGATGGTGCACTGGTGGTCGCAGAAGGAACGCGGTGGCGTAGTGTCGTTATGGAACGTGGCGCATAACGTTGGCGGTGGCCTGATCGGTCCGTTGTTCCTGCTCGGCATGGGCCTGTTCAATGACTGGCGCGCGGCGTTTTACGTGCCGGCGGCGGTCGCCATGGCGGTGGCGGTGTTTGCCTTCGTGACCATGCGTGACACCCCGCAATCGGTGGGCCTGCCGCCGATCGAGAAGTACAAGAACGACTACCCGGAAGGCTACGACGCCAGCCACGAAGAAGAATTCAGCGCCAAGGAAATCTTCGTCAAATACGTGCTGCGCAACAAAATGCTCTGGTACATCGCCTTGGCTAACGTCTTCGTCTACCTGTTGCGCTACGGCGTACTGGACTGGGCACCGACCTACCTCAAGGAAGCGAAAGGCTTCACCGTGGATAAAACCTCGTGGGCGTATTTTTTCTACGAGTGGGCGGGTATTCCAGGCACGCTGCTGTGCGGCTGGATGTCGGACAAGATCTTCCGCGGCAACCGTGGCCTGACCGGTATGGTGTTCATGGCGCTGGTCACCGTGGCGACCCTGGTGTACTGGCTCAACCCGGCGGGCAACCCGACCGTCGACATGATCGCCCTGGTTTCAATCGGCTTTCTGATCTACGGCCCGGTGATGTTGATCGGCCTGCAAGCGCTGGAACTCGCACCGAAGAAAGCCGCCGGTACTGCGGCGGGCTTTACCGGGCTGTTTGGTTATCTGGGGGGTTCGGTCGCGGCCAGTGCAGCCATGGGCTACACCGTGGACCACTTCGGCTGGGACGGCGGTTTCGTCTTGCTGATCGGCGCGTGCCTGCTGGCGATGGCCTTCCTCGCCCCGACCCTGTGGCACAAACAAGTCGCCAGTCAGAGCCGCGAAGCACTCGCCTGATCGGCCGCTGATTTGCAGCGCTTGAGCCGCGCCTCCAGATTCCGGTCTGGCATGGCGTGGCTACGCAGGGCGCTGGCGGTCTGCTCGACATAATCGCGGGTTGTGCCGTAGCGCCCGCAAGCGTTTTCGAACACATGGCTCAGCACATGATCCGGCAAGTTGCCGGCATAGCTGGGCAGGTGCCGCTCCAGTACGAATCCCAGCGCCTGAACCTGGCTGCCATCTTCAAGACGGCAGTTGAGCCAGTGCGGGCGATAGGACGGGAACGGCATCTCGCGCTGCCAAAGGGAATACAGCGAAGCCTCGAGTTGATCTTCGGGCAGACGATAGGCGAAGCCGCTGCAAGAACCGCCGCGATCCAGGCCGAACACCAGGCCCGGCACTTCCGGCGTGCCGCGATGTTCGTGGGACCACAGATATAAACCGCGATGATAGCCATGCACCCGGCCGCGCACTCGCTCCACCGCCGGGCACTCAGGTCGCCAGATCAGCGAACCATAAGCGAACAGCCAGACCGGCCCGCCTTTATGGCGCGCCATGGTCGACTGCATCGAGGTGAGCAATTGTTCGTGCGTAAGCTGCGGTCCCAGATCGAGCCGCGGCGGATAAGGCGAATTCAACAATGCAGTTTCAATAGCGCTCATGGGATCAGGTGTTCGTCCTCACGGAGTTACAAAATGTAAAAACTTCGACCTATTAGAAGTTATAGCAGTAAATCTAAAACAAAAAGTACTAAGGGTTGTATATCTTCGAATATCGCTTCAATCGATTAATCAGCCTTCATCCATATAGCCTAATCCCATTTAAGGAATATTTTAAATATCAGAATGAAATAAGGATAAGCTTTCGGCAGGCATCTGTACTTCAAATTTACAAGAAATTTCCTACCGAGTTGCCAGATTAATCATCTGGTTAGCGACGGGACCGCCCACGTATAACAGCTTCCACCGAGGCGCTCGCTTAGCCGCCTCCCGGGAGTCAGAATGAAGCATTCATGGATGTACGGCCTGTTCTTGCTGATCCAGACCAGTCACGCATTGGCTCTGGATACCGCCACACAAACCGCAGACAAGGGCTTCTGGTATGCGCAGACCAGTATGCATACACGGCACTATTCGCCGTCCCCTGAGCACAATAACCAACAGAATCTGCTGGGTCTGGAACGCAACCTGGCCTCTGGGGCGATATTTGGCGCGACAACGTTTCGCAATTCGTACCGCCAGCGCTCGTATTATGCGTATGCGGGCAAGCGTTATCAGCGTTCCGACTATCCGGTTTACCTGAAACTCTCCGGCGGGTTACTCCAAGGCTACAAAGGCGAACATCGGAAAAAAGTACCACTCAATCACTTGGGGATAGCGCCGGTGATCATTCCATCCGTAGGGGTGCATTACGGGCCGATCGGTGCCGAGGTCGTACTGCTGGGCACCAATGCCGCGATGATAACCACCGGGCTGCGCTTTTAGGCAGCCCGGGGCATTCAGGAACGTGGCGCGTAAGCGAACACATCGGCGCGCATCTGGTGGGCATCCATTCCTGCTTCGACCAGGGCGTCCAGCGTGCCGTAGACCATCGCCGGAGAGCCGCTGGCGTACACATGCAGGGATTTGAGATCTGCAAAGTCTTCGCACACGGCTTCATGCAACATGCCGCAGCGCCCCTGCCAGCCGCATTGATCGCTGACGACTTGATGCAGGAACAGATTGGGCAGTTGCAGCCATTCGTCCCAATGTTCGATGGCATAAAAATCTTCAGGACGACGCACGCCCCAATACAGATGCACCGGGTGCTTGAAACCCGCGGCCCGGCAATGTTCGATCAGGCTATGAATCTGCCCCATGCCGGTACCCGCGGCGATCAGCACCAGCGGCCCCTCCGGCAATTCCGCCAGATGGGTATCGCCGAACGGCATCTCGATCCGCACCATCGAATTGCGCTGCAGTTGGTCGATCAGGCTCAGCGCACTGCTTTCGCGGGCCAATACGTGAATTTCCAGATCGCGCCCGCCATGGGGGGCCGAGGCCAGGGAGAACGCCGATTTCTCGCCATTCTCGCGCTCGATCATCAGGTACTGGCCGGCGTGATAGCGCGGCGGTTTGCCGGCCGGTGCCCGCAGACGCACGCGAAAGGTATCGCCGCCGACGTCCCTGCATTCAATGACCTGACACGACAAGCTGCGCACCGGCAATTCTCCCAGCGCGAGCACGCCATCCCACAGCACGATGCAGTCTTCCAGCGGCTCTGCTATGCAAGTGTAGAACTCGCCATGATCGCGCACACTGCCGGTCTGTTCGACCCGCCCTTCGACCAGCAGTGCGGCACACACGTGGCAATTGCCGTTGCGACAGCTTTGCGGGCATTCATAGCCCAGGCGCCGCGCGCCATCGAGAATCCGCTCGCCGGGCAGAATCTCAAGCACTGCTCCGGAAGGCTGCAAGGTTACACGCATCAATCTATTCCTAACTGATTCCAGATGGCATCGATCCGCTGGGTCACGGCCTCGTCCTTGACGATCACCCGGCCCCACTCGCGGGTGGTTTCGCCCGGCCATTTATGCGTGGCATCCAGGCCCATTTTCGAGCCCAGGCCGGACACCGGCGAGGCGAAGTCGAGGTAGTCGATCGGCGTGTTGTCGATCATCACCGTGTCGCGCTTGGGGTCCATGCGCGTGGTGATGGCCCAGATCACGTCGTTCCAGTCCCGAGCATTGATGTCGTCATCCGTGACGATAACGAACTTGGTGTACATGAACTGTCGCAAAAACGACCAGACTCCGAGCATTACCCGCTTGGCATGGCCGGGATACGACTTCTTCATCGTCACGATGGCCATGCGGTACGAGCAGCCTTCGGGCGGCAGATAGAAGTCGGTGATCTCCGGGAACTGCTTCTGCAGGATCGGCACGAACACTTCATTCAACGCCACGCCGAGGATCGCCGGCTCATCCGGCGGACGGCCGGTGTAGGTGCTGTGGTAAATCGGCTTGATCCGGTGCGTGATGCGCTCGACGGTGAACACCGGGAAGCTGTCGACTTCGTTGTAGTAACCGGTGTGGTCGCCGTAGGGACCTTCGTCGGCCATTTCGCCCGGATGGATCACACCTTCGAGGATGATCTCGGCAGTGGCCGGCACTTGCAGGTCATTGCCACGGCACTTCACCAGCTCGGTGCGATTGCCGCGCAGCAGCCCGGCAAAGGCGTATTCGGAGAGGCTGTCCGGCACCGGCGTCACGGCACCGAGAATGGTCGCCGGGTCGGCACCCAGGGCCACGGATACCGGAAACGGCTGGCCCGGATGCTTCTCGCACCACTCGCGGTAATCCAGCGCACCGCCACGGTGACTGAGCCAGCGCATGATGACCTTGTTGCGGCCGATCACTTGCTGCCGGTAAATGCCCAGGTTCTGCCGATCCTTGTTCGGACCTTTGGTGACGGTCAGGCCCCAGGTGATCAGCGGGCCGACATCGCCAGGCCAGCAGGTCTGCACCGGCAGCATCGCCAGGTCGACGTCGTCGCCTTCGATGACCACTTCCTGGCAGATAGCGTCCTTGACGACTTTCGGCGCCATGGCGATGACCTTGCGGAAGATCGGCAGCTTGGACCACGCATCCTTCAGGCCTTTTGGTGGCTCGGGTTCCTTGAGGAACGCCAGCAACTTGCCGATCTCGCGCAACTCGCTGACCGCCTCCGCGCCCATGCCCAGCGCCACGCGCTCGGGGGTGCCGAACAGGTTGCCGAGCACCGGGATGTCATAGCCCGTGGGCTTTTCGAAAAGCAGGGCCGGACCTTTGGCACGCAAGGTGCGGTCGCAGACCTCGGTCATTTCGAGCACTGGGGACACCGGAACCTGGATGCGCTTGAGTTCGCCGCGCTTTTCCAGACCGCTGATAAAGTCGCGCAAGTCGCGATACTGCATGCGTGAGCCTCGTGTTGGCCGTGCCGTTCGGGGGTGGCAGTTTAGCGCCGAACCCCTCTATTCAGAACCACGAACTGGCGATTGATCAAAAATCAGATAGCAAAAAGCCGGGTTTCCCCGGCTTCTTGGCCCGTTCGACTTACTTGCGTTTCATCGACAGGAAGAACTCATCGTTGGTCTTGGTCGTTTTCAACTTGTCGACCAGGAACTCGATGGCGGCGATTTCGTCCATCGGGTGCAACAGCTTGCGCAGGATCCACATGCGTTGCAACTCGTCGTCGGCCGTCAGCAACTCTTCGCGGCGGGTGCCGGAACGGTTGATGTTGATCGCAGGGAACACACGTTTTTCAGCGATACGACGATCCAGCGGCAGTTCCATGTTACCCGTGCCTTTGAATTCTTCGTAGATCACTTCGTCCATCTTCGAGCCGGTTTCAACCAGCGCGGTGGCGATGATGGTCAGCGAACCGCCTTCTTCGATGTTCCGCGCGGCACCGAAGAAACGTTTCGGTTTCTCCAGGGCGTGGGCATCGACACCACCGGTGAGCACTTTGCCGGAGCTCGGGATCACGGTGTTGTAGGCGCGAGCCAGACGGGTGATGGAGTCGAGCAGGATCACCACGTCTTTCTTGTGTTCGACCAGGCGCTTGGCCTTCTCGATCACCATTTCGGCAACCTGCACGTGGCGGGTTGGCGGCTCGTCGAACGTCGAGGCAACCACTTCGCCGCGCACGGTGCGCTGCATTTCGGTCACTTCTTCCGGACGTTCGTCGATCAGCAATACGATCAGATGAACTTCAGGATTGTTACGTGCGATGTTCGCCGCGATGTTCTGCAGCATGATGGTCTTACCGGCTTTCGGCGGTGCAACGATCAGACCGCGCTGGCCTTTGCCGATCGGGGCGCACAGGTCGATGACACGACCGGTCAGGTCTTCGGTGGAACCGTTGCCGGCTTCCATCTTCATGCGCACGGTCGGGAACAGCGGGGTCAGGTTCTCGAAGAGAATCTTGTTTTTCGCGTTCTCGGGACGATCGTAGTTGATCGTATCGACCTTGAGCAGTGCGAAATAACGCTCGCCTTCCTTTGGAGGGCGGATCTTGCCAACGATGGTGTCACCGGTGCGCAAGTTGAAGCGACGGATCTGGCTCGGCGAGACGTAGATATCGTCTGGGCCGGCGAGATAGGAAGCGTCAGCGGAGCGCAGGAAGCCGAAGCCGTCCTGGAGAATCTCCAGCACGCCATCACCGGAGATTTCCTCGCCGCTTTTCGCGTGCTTTTTGAGCAGGGAGAAAATCACGTCCTGCTTGCGCGAACGGGCCATATTTTCTATGCCCATCTGTTCGGCCAATTCGAGCAGTTCGGTAATCGGCTTTTGCTTGAGTTCAGTCAGATTCATATAGGAATGACGTAATCATTTATGGAGGGGGGAAATTAAGCTTTTGGCTTAATGAGGCCGCGCCGCAGAGAAGGCGACAGGATCGCGTACTAATTCGAAAAGGAGTGCGTCGGCGACGGCTAGCAGGGGGCAATGGAGAAACCAGTGCGGGGCCGAATGTACCACCTGAGTTTCGGAGCGTCTAGCCCTCTATAACGAAAAAGCCCCGCGAAGTGCGGGGCCTTTTTTCGGACACTTTACGACGACGCTTAGATGTTGGCGTCGAGGAAAGCCGCCAGTTGCGACTTCGACAGTGCGCCGACCTTGGTCGCTTCGACGTTGCCGTTCTTGAACAGCATCAGTGTCGGGATCCCGCGCACGCCATGCTTGGCCGGGGTTTCCTGGTTTTCGTCGATGTTCAGTTTGGCAACGGTCAGCTTGCCAGCGTAGGTGCCAGCGATCTCGTCCAGTACCGGGGCGATCATTTTGCAAGGGCCGCACCACTCAGCCCAGTAGTCAACAAGCACAGGGCCAGCAGCCTTCAGTACTTCTTCTTCGAAGTTAGCGTCGGTGACGTGCTTGATAAGATCGCTGCTCATGGATGTCTCCGGGTTGTAAGCAATAAAAAAACGTGGCCCATCATAGCTGCCCTTCCCCTGTTCAGGAAGCCGCAGTTGATTGAGTCTCGCTATGGTGGTCCATGAGTTTGGGTATAGCTCAAGTCACGAGGTGGCGGGAGCGACGAAGGCAATTCCAGTGCGCAGGGCCGCGTTTCGCACATGCTCTTGCATGGCCTTCTGCGCGGCGCCGGACGCCCGCCGGGCCAGTGCGCGGAGGATTTTACGGTGCTCCTGCCAGGTTTCCATGGCCCGTTCGGCCCGGATGAACGGTAGCTTTTGGCTTTCCAGGAAGATCTCGGCGCTGGCGGTCAGGATGCTCAGCATCGCGTGATTGCCGCTGGCCAGCAGGATGCGCCGGTGAAATTCGAAATCCAGCCGCGCCGCTGCCTCGAAATCGCCGGCCTTCAGGTCGATGCGCATGGCGGCGACATTATCGTCCAGGGCATCGAGCTCGTGAGTGCTCAGGGTCACCGCCGCCAAGCCGGCCGCAAAGCCTTCCAGGGCATAGCGCAACTGGAATATATCCAGCGGCGAGGCTTGCGCCGCAAATGGCCAACTCAGCGCCGCGTCGCCTCGCGGCAAATCCACCGGTGACTGCACGAACACACCTTTGCCCGGCTGGATGCTGATCACTCCCAGGGCACTCAAGGACGACAATGCCTCGCGCAGCGACGCCCGACTGACCCCCAATTGCAGCGCCAGGTCCCGTTGCGAGGGCAACGCGTCCCCCGGTCCGAAACCTTGTTCGGCGATCAGTTTGCGGATGGCTTGCAGCGCCACTTCAGGTACGGCTTGGGAGATCGAGTTCATGGTTTTCAGACGAACCAGGCGAATGAGCGGTTAGTTGTAAAGCTATTCGCGACGCCCGGCAAGTCGTGCCCCATGGGGGTTCGCCGCCTTTCACCAATGCGCCAGGAGGGTGCGGAAGACGCCACAACTGTTCAGACCAGTAAGACCGAGCAAGCCCAGTAAAACCGCGGCCTGGCACCCCTTGAGTCCACTCTTGGCACGCCCCGTGCTCTGTCGAATCGCAGAAATCACTTCCCGCCGATTCGGAGATTTGCCATGACCCAGCGTTACAGCGCCCTCCTCGCCGCTCTGTTTGCCAGCCTGATGCTGAGCCAGGCGCCCGCCCACGCCGACGGTCTGGAGGATGTGGTCAAGCGCGGTGTCCTCAAGGTGGCCGTGCCCCAGGACTTCCCGCCGTTCGGCTCGGTCGGCCCGGACATGAAGCCACGCGGCCTCGATGTCGACACCGCCAGGCTGCTGGCCGACCAACTCAAGGTCACACTCGAGCTGACCCCGGTCAACAGCACCAACCGCATTCCGTTCCTGACCACCGGCAAGGTCGACCTGGTGATTTCCAGCCTGGGCAAAAACCCCGAGCGCGAGAAGGTCATCGACTTCTCCAACGCCTACGCCCCCTTCTACCTCGCCGTCTTCGGCCCGCCGGATGCCGATATCAAGGGCCTGGACGACCTCAAGGGCAAGACCATCAGCGTCACCCGTGGCGCCATCGAAGACATCGAGCTGAGCAAAGTCGCGCCCGAAGGCGTGACCATCAAGCGCTTCGAAGACAACAACTCGACCATCGCGGCCTACCTCGCCGGGCAAGTCGACCTGATCGCCAGCGGCAACGTGGTGATGGTGGCGATCAGTGAACGCAACCCGAAACGCGTGCCGGCGCTGAAAGTGAAACTCAAGGATTCGCCGGTCTACGTCGGCGTCAACAAGAACGAGCCGGCGCTGCTGGGCAAGGTCAACCAGATCCTCGCCACCGCCAGGACCGACGGTTCGCTGGAGAAAAACGCCCAAACCTGGCTCAAAGAGCCGCTGCCGGCCGATCTCTGATCGCCGCAGGAGAGACTTGATATGTCCTATCAGTTCGACTTCATTCCTGTGGTGCAAAACACCGACCTGCTGCTGCGCGGTGCGCTGTTCACCCTTGAACTGACAGCTATCGGCGCGGTGCTCGGGGTCGGCCTGGGTATTGTCGGAGCCCTGGTGCGGGCGTGGAATATTCGCCCGTTCTCCACGATTTTCGGCGTTTATGTCGAGTTGATCCGCAACACGCCGTTTCTGGTGCAGTTGTTTTTCATCTTCTTCGGCCTGCCGTCCCTGGGTGTGCAGATTTCCGAATGGCAGGCCGCTGTGCTGGCGATGGTGATCAACCTCGGGGCCTATTCGACCGAGATCATCCGCGCCGGCATCCAGGCGATTCCTCGCGGTCAGCTGGAAGCCGCCGCTGCCTTGGCGATGAGCCGCTTCGAAGCCTTCCGGCACGTGGTCCTGCTGCCCGCGCTGGGCAAGGTGTGGCCGGCCCTGAGCAGCCAGATCATCATCGTCATGCTGGGTTCGGCGGTCTGCTCGCAGATCGCCACCGAAGAACTGAGCTTCGCCGCCAACTTCATTCAGTCGCGCAACTTCCGCGCCTTTGAAACCTATGCCCTGACCACGCTGCTCTACCTGTGCATGGCTTTATTGATCCGCCAGTTGCTGAACTGGATTGGCCGCCGGTTTATCTCAAGAAGCAGCACAAGGAGCAGCCAATGAGCGACTTCACCTTCTGGGACATCCTGCGCAACCTGCTCACCGGCCTGCAATGGACGCTGGCGTTGTCGCTGGTGGCGTTCATCGGCGGCGGGCTGATCGGCTTGCTGATCATGGTCATGCGCATTTCAAAAAAGTCCCTGCCGAGCAGTTTCGCCCGCACTTACATCGAACTGTTCCAGGGCACGCCGCTGTTGATGCAGCTGTTCCTGGTGTTCTTCGGCGTCGCGCTGGCCGGGGTGGAGATTTCACCATGGATGGCAGCGGCGATCGCCCTGACGCTGTTCACCAGCGCCTACTTGGCCGAGATCTGGCGCGGTTGTGTCGAGTCGATTCCCCACGGCCAGTGGGAAGCTTCTTCAAGCCTGGCACTCAATCCGCTGGAGCAACTGCGCTACGTGATCCTGCCGCAAGCCCTGCGCATCGCCGTGGCGCCGACCGTCGGCTTCTCGGTGCAAGTGGTCAAAGGCACCGCCGTCACCTCGATCATCGGTTTCACCGAACTGACCAAGACCGGCGGCATGCTCGCCAACGCGACCTTCGAGCCGTTCATGGTCTACGGCCTGGTGGCCCTCGGCTATTTCCTGCTCTGTTACCCCTTGTCCCTCAGTGCGCGCTACCTGGAAAGGAGACTGCATGCCTCTGCTTAGAATTTCCGCCCTGCATAAATATTACGGCGACCACCATGTGCTCAAAGGCATCGACCTGAGCGTCGAGGAAGGCCAGGTGGTGGCGATCATCGGCCGCAGCGGCTCGGGTAAATCCACCTTGCTGCGCACCTTGAATGGCCTGGAGTCGATCAACGACGGCGTGATCGAAGTCGACGGTGAATACCTCGACGCCGCCCGCGCCGACCTGCGCAGCCTGCGGCAGAAAGTCGGGATGGTGTTCCAGCAGTTCAACTTGTTCCCGCACCTGACCGTGGGCGAAAACGTCATGCTTGCACCGCAGGTGGTGCAGAAGGTGCCAAAAGCCAGGGCCGCTGAACTGGCCAGGGAGATGCTGGAACGGGTTGGCCTGGGGGAAAAATTCGATGCGTTTCCGGACCGGCTGTCCGGTGGGCAGCAACAACGGGTGGCGATTGCCCGGGCTTTGGCGATGTCACCGAAGGTGTTGCTTTGTGATGAGATTACTTCGGCGCTGGACCCGGAACTGGTCAATGAAGTGCTGAGCGTGGTGCGGCAGCTGGCGGCGCAAGGCATGACCTTGATCATGGTTACCCATGAAATGCGTTTTGCCCGGGAGGTTGGGGATAAGTTGGTGTTCATGCATAAGGGCAAGGTGCATGAGGTGGGGGATCCGAAGGCGTTGTTTGCCAATCCGCAGACGGCGGAGCTGGCGAATTTCATTGGGACCGTTGAAATGACGGGCTGAAAGTTCTTCAGCGCCTGCGAGGCCGCCTTCGCGAGCAAGCCCGCTCCCAGATTTAACCGAGTATTTGAGTAGGAATGCGGCGAATGTGGGAGCGGGCTTGCTCGCGAAGGGGCCATCAGCCGCGCCGCAAGTACCCCGCGCCAAAAGATCGCAGCCTTCGGCGGCTCTACGCGTTGGCGGCAGCGTTTGATCGTGTCACGATGTCAGGGTTATCGACCGAGACCCCCTGACCATGCCGCAATCTCAAGCCAAGAATCTGTCCCTGATCGCCGCAATCGACCTGGGCTCCAACAGCTTTCACATGGTCGTGGCCAAGGCCCAGAACAGCGAAATCCGTATTCTCGAACGCCTCGGGGAGAAGGTTCAGCTGGCCGCTGGCATCGATGAAGAGCGCCAGCTCAGCGAAGAATCCATGCAACGCGGGCTCGATTGCCTGAAGCGCTTTGCCCAACTGATCAATGGCATGCCGCCAGGCGCCGTGCGAATCGTCGGGACCAACGCCTTGCGTGAAGCCCGCAACCGCGTCGAATTCATCCGCCGCGCTGAAGAAATCCTTGGCCACCCGGTGGAAGTCATCTCCGGCCGTGAAGAAGCGCGCCTGATCTACCTCGGCGTGTCCCACACCCTCGCCGACACGCCGGGCAAGCGCCTGGTGGCCGACATTGGCGGTGGCAGTACCGAATTCATCATTGGCCAGCGCTTCGAGCCGTTGCTGCGCGAAAGCCTGCAGATGGGCTGCGTCAGCTTTACCCAGCGCTATTTCAAGGACGGCAAGATCACCCCGGCCCGCTATGCCCAGGCGTACACGGCAGCGCGGCTGGAGATCATGAGCATCGAACACGCCCTGCACCGCCTGACCTGGGATGAAGCCATCGGCTCCTCGGGCACCATCCGGGCCATCGGCCTGGCACTGAAGGCCGGCGGGCATGGCACGGGCGAAGTGAACGCCGAAGGCCTGGCCTGGCTCAAGCGCAAACTGTTCAAGCTCGGCGACGTCGAAAAGATCGACTTCGAAGGCATCAAGCCGGACCGCCGGGCGATCTTCCCGGCCGGCCTGGCGATTCTCGAAGCCATCTTCGATGCCCTGGAACTGCAACGCATGGACCACTGCGATGGCGCCCTGCGCGAAGGCGTGCTGTATGACCTGATGGGTCGTCATCACCACGAAGACGTCCGCGAGCGCACCCTCAGCTCGCTGATGGAGCGTTATCACGTCGATCTGGAACAAGCGGCGCGGGTCGAACGCAAGGCGTTGCACGCGTTCGATCAGGTGGCCGAGGATTGGGACCTGGATGACGGCATCTGGCGCGAACTGCTGGGCTGGGCCGCCAAGGTTCATGAAGTGGGCCTGGACATCGCTCACTATCACTACCACAAGCATGGCGCCTACCTGATCGAGCATTCGGACCTGGCGGGCTTCTCCCGCGAAGACCAGTTGATGCTCGCACTGCTGGTGCGCGGTCACCGACGCAATATTCCCCGGGACAAGTTTGCCGAGTTCGGCGATGAAGGCATCAAGCTGATTCGCCTGTGCGTGCTGCTGCGCTTTGCGATCCTGTTCCATCACATCCGCGGCACCCAGCAAATGCCTCAGGTCGTACTGCAGGCCAATGGCGACAGCCTGGATGTGCTGTTCCCGGAAAACTGGCTGGACGAAAACCAGTTGACCCAGGCCGACTTTGGTCTGGAAGCGGAATGGCTGACCCGGGTCGGCTTTGTGCTTAACGTGCGCTGAAACTGAAAAAGGCCTTCTTCGGAAGGCCTTTTTTGTGTCCGCGATTCAGCAGACGACGCAATCTCCTTGTGGGAGCGGGCTTGCTCGCGAAGGCGGTGTGTCAGGTGACATTAATGGCGACTGACACGCCCTCTTCGCGAGCAAGCCCGCTCCCACAGGTTTTATGCGTTAACGAACGGCCAGAATCGGGCTGCCCAAACGCTCCAGCAGCGTCGCCTGGGCACTGCGCGGGTTCTGGTTGCCGGTCGGTGTGTTGCGGATATAGCGACCGTCCGCCTGCAGGCTCCAGCTATGGGTGTTGTCGGTCAGATACAGCTCCAACTCCTTCTTGACCCGCATGATCAGCTTCTTGCCCTCCACCGGGAAGCAAGTCTCGACGCGCTTGTCGAGGTTGCGCTCCATCCAGTCGGCACTGGACAGGAACATCTGTTCCTCCCCGCCGTTCAGGAAGTAGAAGACCCGGGTGTGTTCCAGGAAGCGCCCGATGATCGAGCGCACGTGGATGTTGTGCGAAACCCCGGCGATGCCCGGCCGCAGGCAGCACATGCCGCGCACCACCAGGTCGATACGCACCCCGGACTGACTGGCCTTGTACAGCGCGCGAATGATCTTCGGATCGGTCAGCGAGTTGAACTTGGCGATGATGTGCGCCGGTTTGCCGTCGAGGGCGAACTGAGTTTCGCGGGCAATCATGTCGAGCATGCCCTTCTTCAGCGTGAACGGCGCGTGCAGCAGCTTCTTCATGCGCAGGGTCTTACCCATGCCGATCAGCTGGCTGAACAGTTTGCCAACGTCTTCGCACAAGGCATCGTCGGAGGTCAGCAGGCTGTAGTCGGTGTACAGACGGGCGTTGGCCGCGTGGTAGTTGCCGGTACCCAAGTGAGCGTAACGGACAATTTCGCCGGCTTCACGCCGCAGAATCAGCATCATCTTGGCGTGGGTCTTGAAACCGACCACGCCATAGATCACCACGGCACCGGCCGCTTGCAGGCGGCTGGCGAGCTGCAGGTTGGACTCTTCATCGAACCGCGCGCGCAATTCGATCACCGCAGTGACTTCCTTGCCGTTACGCGCGGCATCGACCAGTGCATCGACGATTTCCGAGTTGGCGCCGGAGCGATACAGGGTCTGGCGCACCGCCAGGACGTGCGGGTCCTTGGCCGCCTGGCGCAGCAGGTCGACCACCGGGGTGAACGACTCGAACGGGTGCAGCAGCAGGATGTCCTGCTTGCTGATCACGCTGAAGATGTTCTCGCTGTTCTGCAGCAGCTTCGGGATCTGCGGCGTGAACGGCAGGTATTGCAGCTCGCGCTGGCTGTCCAGGCCGGTAATGCTGAACAGGCGGGTCAGGTTGACCGGACCGTTGACCTGATACAGCTCGGTCTCGTGCAGGTTGAACTGCTTGAGCAGGTAGTCGGACAGATGTTTAGGGCAGGTGTCGGCGACTTCCAGACGCACCGCGTCACCGTAGCGACGGGAGAACAACTCGCCGCGCAGGGCGCGAGCCAGGTCTTCCACATCTTCGGTGTCGACGGAAAGGTCGGCGTTGCGGGTCAGGCGGAACTGGTAGCAGCCCTTGACCTTCATGCCCTGGAACAGGTCATCGGCGTGGGCATGGATCATCGACGACAGGAATACATAGTTGTCGCCAGGGCCGCCGACTTCTTCCGGCACCTTGATGACCCGCGGCAGCAGGCGCGGTGCCGGGATGATCGCCAGACCGGAATCGCGACCGAAGGCGTCGATGCCTTCGAGCTCGACAATGAAGTTCAGGCTCTTGTTCACCAGCAACGGGAACGGGTGGGTCGGGTCGAGGCCGATCGGGGTGATGATCGGGGCGATCTCGTCGCGGAAAAAACGGCGAACCCAGGTCTTGATCTTGGTGGTCCAGTGACGCCGGCGGATGAAGCGGACCTGATGCTTTTCCAGTTCCGGCAACAGAATGTCGTTGAGGATCGCGTACTGGCGGTCGACGTGACCGTGTACCAACTCGCTGATGCGGGCCAGGGCCTGATGCGGTTGCAGGCCATCCGCGCCGGCCTGCTCACGGGCGAAGGTGATCTGCTTCTTCAGCCCGGCCACACGGATCTCGAAGAACTCGTCCAGGTTGCTGGAGAAGATCAGCAGAAATTTCAACCGCTCCAGCAACGGGTAGGACACATCCAGCGCCTGTTCCAGCACGCGGATGTTGAACTGCAGTTGCGATAGCTCGCGATGAATGTACAGGCTGCTGTCATCCAGGCCGGGAATGGCAATCGCCGGCGTCGCCGCAGCAGGCTCGGCCACCACCGCGGCGGGAGCTGGCTCCAGTTCCGGCGGGGTTTCGTCGATTTGCTCCACCACAGGTTGAGCCTCTTTTACGGCGACTTCAGTGAGTCCTTCGGTAGTCATGGAATGTTCCTGGGAGGGCTATTGTTGCTCTCGTAACAATTGAGCGGCACGGACGGCAAAGTAACTCAGGATGCCATCAGCGCCTGCACGTTTAAAAGCGGTCAGGGATTCGAGGATAACCCCTTCGCTCAACCAGCCATTCTGGATCGCTGCCATGTGCATGGCGTATTCGCCGCTGACTTGATAAACAAAAGTCGGCACTTTGAATTCTTCTTTGACCCGATAGAGGATGTCCAGATACGGCATGCCTGGCTTGACCATGACCATGTCCGCGCCTTCTGACAAGTCCGCCGCGACCTCATGCAGGGCTTCGTTGCTGTTGGCCGGGTCCATCTGATAGGAGGCCTTGTTGGCCTTGCCCAGGTTCAGCGCCGAACCCACGGCATCGCGGAACGGGCCGTAATAGGCGCTGGCGTACTTCGCCGAGTAGGCCATGATCCGCACATTGACGTGATCGGCCAGTTCGAGGGCTTCGCGGATCGCCTGGATGCGACCGTCCATCATGTCCGACGGGGCGACCACCTGAGCGCCGGCTGCGGCGTGGGACAGGGCCTGCCTGACCAGTGCGTCAACCGTGATGTCGTTCTGCACGTAGCCTTGTTCGTCGAGAATACCGTCCTGACCGTGGGTGGTGAACGGGTCCAGGGCAACGTCGGTGATTACCCCCAGCTCAGGGAACTGCGCACGCAACGCGCGGGTGGCGCGCTGGGCAATGCCTTCGGGGTTCCAGGCTTCGGCGGCGTCCAGGGATTTGAGTTCAGGTGGCGTCACCGGGAACAGGGCCACTGCAGGGATGCCCAACTCGACCCACTTGGCCGCTTCTTCCAGCAACAGGTCGATGGTCAGGCGCTCGACGCCCGGCATCGAGGCCACCGCTTCGCGACGGTTCTCACCGTCCAGCACGAACACAGGCAAGATCAGGTCGTCGACGGTCAGAACGTTTTCACGGACCAGTCGACGCGAAAAATCATCACGACGGTTGCGTCGCAAACGGGTTGCAGGGAACAAACGGTTGGCGGGGGTAAAGCTCACGGCAGACTCCTGAGCCCGCGCGGGAGGCGAGCGTGACAGTTATAAGCGACCATTATGACCGTCGTATTACAGTTATGTGCAGCCTGTGACAGGTAGTCGCATTCCATTCTCCTTGTAGGAAATGTTCACGTCGAGACACATTTGGACACTTTCATGAATGTGCACGAAGGGTTAGGCTGCGCGTTCATTTCGCCAGCATCCAGACAATGCTCCAACAATTTCTTCAGGAATTCGGCTACTTCGCCCTCTTTCTCGGCACGTTTTTCGAAGGCGAAACCATTCTGGTGCTCGCAGGCTTCCTCGCGTTCCGCGGATACATGGACCTCAAAGTGGTGATGATCGTGGCGTTCCTCGGCAGCTATGCCGGCGATCAGCTGTGGTATTTCCTGGGGCGCAAGCACGGCCGCAAGTTGCTCGCGCGCAAACCGCGCTGGCAGTTGATGGGCGACCGGGCGCTGGAACATATCCGCAGGCACCCGGACATCTGGGTCCTGAGTTTCCGCTTTGTTTATGGGCTGCGCACGGTGATGCCGGTGGCGATCGGCCTGTCGGGCTATCCGCCGGGACGTTATCTGCTGCTGAACGGGATCGGTGCCGCGATCTGGGCGGCCGCGCTGGCTGCCGCGGCCTATCACTTCGGCGCAGTACTCGAAGGCATGCTCGGCAGCGTCAAGAAGTACGAGCTGTGGGTGCTCGGCGCCCTGCTGGTCATAGGCTTTTGCCTGTGGCTGCGGCGGCGCTTCAAGAACGCCCGTCTGGCGCGAAAGATTTACGCCGACGAGCAAGCCTTGAAAGCCGAACAGGCCAAAATCGACGGTCCTAAGACGCCAGTCGAGTGAAGCGGTTTCGGCAACAGTAGAGACCGATGAGGCTGAGCAGGCTGTAACTGAGCAGCCCGACCCAGCCCACCGCACTGGCCGGCCACAGCCCGACCGCTGGCGCCAGCCATGCCAGCGGCAGGTTCGATGCCAGTCGCAGCAGCTCCAGCTTCAAAGCCCACGGGCGATTCTCCAGGGCCACCCCCAACACGAACAACCCCAGCGCCACGGCACTCCAGCCGAGCACCAGGGCGGCGGTCGGCAGATGCTGCGCAAGGTTCATCAAGTAGCTGCCCAGCGCGATGTAGACGCAAAACTGCACCGCCACGTACAGCTGCTGACGCCCGTCCAGCGGCACCTCGAACTTGCGGAACTGACTCAGGTCCGGTTTGTTCATCGGGTATTTCGCCGCCACATCCGCCGGCCGCCAACCGGTGCGCATGAACCAGATCCGCAACTTGTCCCACCCACTCCCGGCTCGCCGTGCGTCATCCCATAATTGCACGTAGAACTGCACGTTAGCCCACAACGGATTCCAGCTCGCCAGCGGCGTGGTCACGCCGAAAATCACCGGTTCGTCGTCGTCCTCTTCCTGGAACGAGCCAAATAGACGGTCCCAAATAATGAACACCCCGCCGTAGTTGCGATCCATGTAGAGAGCATTCTGTGCATGGTGAGCCCGATGATTGGACGGTGTGACGAAGAACCACTCGAACCAGCCGAGCTTGGGAATGTGCCGGGTATGCACCCAGAACTGATACAGCAGGTTCAACGCGGCGACGCTGACGAACACCAGCAGCGGCACACCCAGCACGGCCATGGGCAGGTAAAAGATCCAGCTCAGGAGAAAGCCGGTGCTGGTCTGGCGCAGGGCGGTGGAGAGGTTGTAGTCCTCGCTCTGGTGATGCACCGAATGCGCCGCCCAGAGAATATTGCGCTCGTGGCCCAGACGGTGCAGCCAGTAGTAGCAGAAGTCGTAGAGGACGAAAGCAAACACCCAGACCCAGACGCGGTCGGCCGCGAGCTCGAACAGCGCCAGATGCTGGAGGGCAAATGCGTAGGTGACCAGGCCGACACCCTTGGTCAGCAAGCCCGTGGTGGTCGACAGCACGCCGGTGCTGATGCTGTTGATCGCGTCGGCCACCCGGTAATTGCTCACCCCGCGCCAACGGTCGGCCAGCAGCTCGAGGGCGATCAGCACAAAGAAAAACGGCACCGCATACAGAATGAAATCCATGACGCGCCCTGATCGGAGTCTTGAGGACAGATCCTATGTGTAGTCGCGAATTATCCCTATGGCAACGAGTGACAAATTAGTGGACATTTAACGCCATGAATCTGGAGAAAAGCCCATGAGCAAAAAAATTGCAGTGATCCTTTCCGGCTGTGGCGTATACGACGGCGCCGAGATCCACGAGAGCGTGATTACCCTGCTGCGCCTGGACCAGCGTGGCGCCCAGGTGCAGTGTTTCGCCCCGAATATTGCGCAGTTGCATGTGATCAACCACCTGACCGGCGAAGAAATGCCCGAATCGCGCAATGTGCTGGTGGAGTCGGCACGAATCGCCCGGGGCCACATCAAGGATATTCGCGAAGCGGACGTTGAAGAATTCGATGCGCTGATCGTTCCCGGCGGGTTCGGAGCGGCCAAGAACCTCTCCAACTTCGCCATCGAAGGCGCGGGCTGCACCGTGCAGCCGGAAGTCCTGGCGCTGGCCGAAGCCTTTGCCGAAGCGGGCAAACCGGTCGGGCTGATCTGCATCTCGCCGGCGCTGGCAGCGAAAATCTATGGGCCGGGCGTGACCTGCACCATCGGTAATGACGCCGACACGGCCGCCGCGATGAACAAGATGGGGGCGACACACGCGGAATGCGCGGTGACTGAAATCGTTGAAGACAAGGCCCGCAAGCTGGTCAGTACGCCGGCGTACATGCTGGCGCAAAGCATCAGCGAAGCAGCCTCCGGCATCAACAAACTGGTCGATCGCGTGCTCGAACTGACACACGAAAACGACGCCTGACACGGTTCTTGTCGGGGTCGGATTGCTGGCGAAGGCGGTGTGCCAGGCAACATTGATGCTGAGTGTGACGGCCTCTTCGCTGGCAAGCCAGCTCCTACAGGGAGGTGTGTCGATTGCACGATTGTAGGAGCCGGCTTGCTGGCGAAGGCGGTGTGCCCAGGCAACATTGATGCTGAGTGTGACGGCCTCTTCGCTGTAGGAGCGAGCTTGCTCGCGATGGTCGTCAACGATAATGCGGCAAGCCTGACACCCCGCGTCGTCTCGGGTTTTTCGCGAGCAAGCTCGCTCCTACAGGGGGCCGCGATAACCGGGTGAGGATCCGGTCCAGCGCATTGGCAAACGCCTGTTTCTCGCGTTCGCCGAACGGCGCCGGGCCGCCGCTCATCTGCCCCTGCTCGCGCAAATCGGTGAACAGGTTGCGCACAGCGAGTCGATCGCCCATGTTCTGTGCATCGAACTCCTTGCCGCGCGGGTCCAGCGCTGCAACCCCCTTCTTCACCAGCCGGTCCGCCAGCGGCACATCGCTGCAAATCACCAGCTCACCGGGAACCGCGTGCTCCACCAGATAGTCGTCGGCCGCATCCGGACCGCTGGGCACCACGATCAGCTTCACCAGGGCCAGGCCCGGCTTGATCTGCGGCTGCCCGGCCACCAGCACCACTTCGAACTGGCGCTTGAGGGCGAACTTCACCACCAGATCCTTGGCGGCCCGGGGGCAGGCGTCGGCATCGATCCAGACACGCATTGTGTTTTCCTCTTTTAAAAAGCATCGCGGGCAAGCCACGCTCCCACAAGGCGAACGCTAAACCTGTGGGAGCGGGCTTGCCCGCGATTATGAGCGCAGCGAATGCCCTTAAGAAACCCGCACCCGCCGCTTCTCAGCCATCCGGCTACGACTGTACAACACGATAATCGCCAGGATCGCCACCACCTGCGCACTCAACGAATACGCATCCGCGTGGATCCCCAGCCAGTCGAAGTCAAAGAACGGCACCGGTCGCGTGCCGAAGATCCCGGCTTCCTGCAACGCCTTCACGCCGTGCCCGGCAAACACCACCGACAGCGCGCACAGCAGCCCGGCGTTGATGCTGAAGAACAACGACAGCGGCAGTTTTGCCGAGCCGCGCAGGATCACCCAGGCCAGGCCGACCAGCAACACCAGCGCCGTCGCACCACCGGCCAGCACCGCATCATGACCTGCCGGGCCGGCCTGCAGCCACAGGGTTTCATAGAACAGGATCACTTCGAACAGTTCGCGATACACCGAGAAGAACGCCAGGGTCGCAAACCCGAAACGCCCGCCGCCGCCCACCAGGCTGCTCTTGATGTAATCCTGCCAGGCGGCTGCATGGCGACGGTCGTGCATCCACACGCCGAGCCAGAGCACCATGACGCTGGCAAACAGCGCCGTCGCACCTTCGAGCAACTCGCGTTGCGAGCCGCTGACGTCGATCACGTATGCCGCCAATGCCCAGGTCCCGAGGCCGGCCAACAACGCCAGGCCCCAGCCGACATTGACGCTGCGCACCGCCGATTGCTGGCCGGTGTTGCGCAGGAACGCGAGGATCGCTGCCAGCACCAGGATCGCTTCCAGTCCTTCGCGCAGCAGGATCAGCAAGCCGGAGATGTAACTCAGGGACCAGCTCAAACCATCGCTGCCCAACAGGCCGGCGGCTTCCTGCAACTTGGCCTTGGCCGTGTCCAGGCGCAGCTGGGCCTGGGCCACAGGCAGCCCATCCTGCAACGATTGGCGGTAAGCCATCAGGGATTTTTCAGTGTCTTTGCGCACGTTGGCGTCGACGTTGTCCAAGGAGCTTTCGACCAGCTCGAAACCTTCCAGGTACGCCGCCACTGACAGGTCGTAGGCCTGATCATGATCGCCGGCCCGATAAGCCGCGATGCTCTTGTCCAGGGTCTCGGCGGTGTAGTCGAGCAATTGCGCCGGGCCGCGCTTGACCTGTGGCGGTTGCGCGCGCTGGGCACGGAAGGTCGCCGCGGCTTGCGGGCCGTCCACGGCCTGTACTTCTGCCGGCGTCTGACGTGCCAGATCCGCGATGTTGTAGGCCTGTGCATTGTTGGCGGCGGCCGGATCGGCACTGAAACCGGCGATGTAAGTCGCCAGGTCCCAACGCTGGCGATCGTCCAGCTGATCGGCAAAGGCCGGCATGTCGGTGCCTTCCACACCCAGGCCCAAGGTGTTGTAGATCGCGTAGAGGCTCAGGTGGTCCAGGCGCGCCGCATCACGCAGATTGGCCGGCGGCGGTGTCAGGCCGACACCCGCGGGGCCGTCGCCGGCACCGGTGTCGCCGTGGCAGACCGAACAGTGCTGGGCGTACAGCGGCGCTCCGCGAGTCGGGTCCGGGGTGATGATAGGGGCCTGGCTGACTTCATAGGCCACTGCCAGCTTCGCCCCGAGTTGCCGTGCCTGACGGGCAACATCCGCGCCATCCTGACGCGCCACGATGGCGCTACGCAGCGCACCGACGCCCTGCTCCAGCCCGGCCTTCTCCGGCTTGGCCGGCATCGCGACGATCAAGCCTTGCAGCACCTTGATGAATTCCAGCTGCTCGCGGTATTCCGACTCGTCGACGACCTTGCCCGCTTGCACGGTTTGCGGATAGTCGGCGCCAATGTAATCGAGCAAATGCAGGGCTTGCGGCGCACCTTCCACGGTGTCGGCCAGCAGATTGAAACTGCACAAGGCAAACAACGGCAACACCAGCCAGGCCAGAACACGGGACGGGGCAGTCATGAATGAATCTCAGTTGGAAATAAGAAGTAACACATTGTTCACTTCGAATGCCATTCACTCAAGCTTTGTTCGCTGATATCGCGACGCTTGCAAAAAATAAACGAATAACAAAAACGACCCTGTGGGAGCGAGCTTGCTCGCGATGGTCTTGAGGGCAACGCGTCCATTCAGAAAAAACGCGTTACCGTTGACGGCCATCGCGAGCGAGCTCGCTCCTACAGGGTATTAATCGAGGTCGGGTTTTTGTGGCCGACTGATTCAGACGGCGACTTTACGCAGCGTCGCCATGAACGCCGCCGCGCCAATGAACAGGCCGGCAAACGTGCGGTTCATGCGTCTTTGCTGTTTGGGCGTGCGCAGCATCCGCAACACCTTGGACGCCAGCCCGGTGTAACCGGCCATCACGATCAGGTCCACAAAGACCATGGTCACACCGATGATCAGGTATTGCGCCAGCAGCGGCGCATGAGGGTCGATGAACTGCGGCAACACCGCCAGCATGAATACCAGCGCCTTGGGGTTGCTGATGTTCACCAGAAAACCACGGAATACCAGGGCCATCGGCTTGCCGATCTGCCGCACGGCCGCGTCGTCGCTCATGTCGCTGGGCAGCGCTCGCCATTGCTTGACCGCGAGGAAAACCAGATAGGCCACGCCGAACCATTTGATCGCGTAGAAGGCCGTGGCCGACGCGGTGAGAATGGCGCCGACACCGGCGCCGACAATCGCGATCTGCACCGCCAGGCCCAATTGCAGGCCCAGGGCGTTCCAGTATCCGCGCCAGAAACCGTATTGCAGACCGCTGGACATCGACGCAATGGCGCCGGCACCGGGAGACAGGCTGATCACCCAGCAGGCGGCAAAAAACGCCAGCCATGTTTGAAGCTCCATTGCACACCTCGACTCGGACTCGTGACAGATGTCTAAGCTAATGCGGCTTTGGGTTGGTGACTATCGATTTTTTGCAGGATGTTGCGACTGCCGACCAGCGATTGCAGCTGTAGGGCCCCTTCGCGAGCAAGCACGCTCCCACAGGTGACCGCGTGCTCATTAACGACTCGGTCAAACTGTGGGAGCGGGCTTGCCCGCGAAGGCGGTGCGTCAGGCGACAGACGACTTACTTTTCAAACCCACCGGACGAGAATACATCCGTGCCCCGCCAACGCCGAACCGAACGCTGGAAGAACAGGCTGTTGGGCACTTGCACCATGGCGCTGCCGGTGCCGAGCTCTTCGGCTTCGATCAAGGTGGTGTAGAGCAGATTGATCGCCACCACCCGTCCCTTGACCCCGGGCTTGTCGGTGGTGTCCACCAGCTCGACCACGTCACCGATACGGAACGGTCCGACGGTATAGATCAGAATGGCGCAGAGCAGGTTGGAGAGCACGCTCCACATGGCGAAGAACGCCACCGCCGCCACCGCGACAAAGCCGGACAACGCCGTCCAGAGCACCGTGGCCGACACCCCGAGGCGTTCCAGGACGAAGATCAGCGCACTGCCCATGATCAGCCAGCGCAGACCACCGCGCAGCGGCATCAGCAACTGCGGCGGCAATGGATAGCGCTCGCTCAGGCGGGTCAGGCACTTGGCGACGAAGCGTTGGGCGATATAACCCGCCAACAAAATCAGGAGGATTTGCCCGAAGAGCCAGAGCGGCTCGATCCACATCGCCGCCAGCGGCAGCTTGAAGGCCTCCATCAAGACAACGCCTCCAGCTCCGCCTGCATGCTTTCGAGCAACTCCAGGGCTTCCATCCAGGCTTCTTCCAGCTCGGCTTCACGCACCTTCAGCCTGGCCTGTTCGGCCAGCAGATCACGCAATTCGTTCTTGCGTGCCGGTTCATAAATGTCGCTGTCGCCAAGGCTGGCATCGATTTTCGCCAGTTTCTCGTGCAGCTTGCCCAGCTCGGCTTCGAGCTTGTCAGCCTCGCGCTTGTGCGGGGCCAGTTGCTGACGCAGCGCCGCTGCGGCCTGGCGCTGGGCTTTCTTGTCGGTCTTGTCGGGATTGACCGGGGTATTACTGACCGGGGCATTGCGCTGACGGTACTCCACCAGCCAGCGGGTATAGTCTTCGAGGTCGCCGTCGAACTCCTCGACCTTGCCGTCCGCCACCAGATAGAAATTGTCGGTGGTGCTTTTAAGCAGATGACGATCGTGGGAGACCACCAGTACCGCACCGGTGAATTCCTGCAGGGCCATGGTCAGCGCCAGGCGCATCTCCAGGTCCAGGTGGTTGGTCGGTTCGTCGAGCAGCAACAGGTTCGGCCGGCCCCAGGCGATCAACGCCAAGGCCAGGCGGGCCTTCTCGCCACCGGAGAAATTCAGCACCGGCTCGTCGATCCGCGCGCCACGGAAGTCGAAACCGCCGAGGAAGTCACGCAGGGTCTGTTCGCGCTCGGTGGGCGCCAGGCGCTGCATGTGCAGCAACGGGCTGGCCTTGGAGTCGAGCGAGTCCAGCTGATGCTGGGCGAAGTAACCGACCACGGTGTTCTCGCCACGGGTCAGTCGACCGGACAAAGGCTCGAGATCACCGGAGAGGTTTTTGATCAGGGTCGATTTACCGGCACCGTTGGGGCCGAGCAGGCCGATCCGTGCGCCGGGGGTCAGTTGCAGCCGGACCTTCTCCAGCACGGTTTTGTCGCCATATCCCAAACGGGCATCGGCCAGGTCGATCAACGGACTGGAGATCTTCGTCGACTCGCGAAAGACAAAGTCGAACGGCGAATCGACGTGGGCGGCGGACAACTCTTCCATCCGCTCCAGCGCCTTGATCCGGCTCTGGGCCTGACGGGCCTTGGTGGCCTGGGCCTTGAAGCGGGCGATGTAGCTTTCCATGTGCGCACGTTGCGCCTGCTGCTTCTCGTACGCTTGCTGTTGCTGGGCCAGACGCTCGGCGCGGGCGCGTTCGAACGCGGTATAACCACCGCGGTACAGGGTGATCTTGCGTTGATCGACGTGTGCCACGTGATCGACCACGGCATCGAGGAAGTCGCGGTCGTGGGAAATCAGCATCAAGGTGCCGGGATAGCTTTTCAGCCATTCTTCGAGCCAGATGATGGCGTCGAGATCCAAGTGGTTGGTCGGCTCGTCGAGCAGCAACAGGTCCGAGGGGCACATCAAAGCCTGCGCCAGGTTCAGACGCATCCTCCAGCCACCGGAGAAATCTCCTACCTGTCGATCCATCTGATCGTTGGTGAAGCCCAAACCGGCCAGCAGCTTGCGCGCCCGGGCATCGGCGGTGTAACCGTCGGCACTGTCGAGCTCGGCATGCAGGCGGGCCTGAGCGGCACCGTCATGGGCCGCTTCGGCGGCGGCGAGGTCGCGTTGCACCTCGCGCAGGCGCAGGTCACCATCGAGCACGTAGTCGACCGCGATCCGATCGAGGGTGTCGATCTCCTGGCGCATGTGGGCGATGCGCCAGTCCGCCGGCAGGAAGCAATCACCCGAGTCCGGGTGCAGGTCACCCAGGAGCAAGGCGAACAGGCTCGATTTGCCGGCGCCGTTGGCACCGATGAGGCCGGCTTTGTGGCCGGCGTGCAGGGTCAGCTCGGCGTCTTCTAGCAGACGTTGCGGGCCACGCTGTAAAGTCAGGTTCTGAAGTCGAATCATAATGGCGGCGGAGTCTACCAGCTTCGCTCGCAACTGGCGCGAGTAGCACGATGTCCTCTGACCTGTGGAGTTTTTCCCTTGGCACTTACGCCCGTCCCGGCGTCGAAGCCGCGTGCCTGCAATTGCAGGCGACGGGCGTCAATGTGTGCCTGCTGCTGTGTGGACTGTGGTTGGGACAGCGGGGAGTCGCCTGTAACGAACAACGATTGCAGTGGCTTCGCAACGTGGCCGAGCCGTGGGATTCAGATGTTGTACAACCGCTACGGGCATTGCGCACGCAGTGGAAATCCGCTGCGGCCAAGGACATGGAAGTGAATGCGTTGCGCGAACAGGTGAAGGCCCTGGAGCTCGAAGCCGAGCGACTGCTGTTATGGCGACTGGAGCGAGTGGCGCACAGTTGGCCGCAGTGTGGGGCGACCGATCCATCGGCCTGGCTGGAGGGTGTGACGGCAGGTGCCGCCCACCTGGACCGCGACGCGCTGCATCAGCTGCGCGTCGCGGCAACCGGCACTTAGGAAGCGCTGGTTGGGGTGGTGCTGGTGCTCGACGAAGCGGCTGGCGTTGGCGCAGGCGTGGTAGTCGAGGTGGTTGCTGCAGGCGAAGGCGAAGCCGAAGCCGAAGCCGAAGCAGACGCAGACGGCGCTGGAGTCACTGGCTTGGCAGCGGGCGCAGGGGTCGGCTTGGTAGCGGCGACCGGTTTTTTCGCGGCCGGCTTGGCTGCAGGTTTTGCTGCTGGCTTGGCAGCGGCCGGTTTGCCGCGGCAGTTTCGCGGCAGTCGCTGGCTTGGCTGCAGCTGTTTTGGCAGCTGGTTTTGCAGCCGGCTTGGCAGCGGTTTTAGCCGCGACAGGTTTTGCGGCGGACTTGGCAGCTGGTTTCGCAGCGGCCGTTTTTGCCGCAGGTTTTGCAGCGGCGGTTTTGGCTACGGCCGGTTTCGCAGCAGCGGTTTTTGCAGCAGGTTTAGCGGCCGTTGTTTTCGCGGCAGCGGGCTTGGCGGCAGGTTTGGCAGCGGCCGTTCTGGCAGCTGGTTTCGCAGCGCTGGCAGCCACGGCTTTTTTCGCCGCAGGTTTAGCAGCTGGTTTTGCTGCGGCTTTCACCGGTGCCTTGGCGGCGGTTTTTTTAACAGGAGCAGCAGCAGCAGGCTTGGCCGGTGCTTTTGCAGCAGCCGGTTTGGCCGCGGCTTTCTTGGCAGGTGCCGCGGCAGGCTTGGCCGAACGCAGGGACAACGCCTTGCCGACAGCCTCTTGTACACGACCGACGCCCTGGGCCAGTTTCAGGCTTTCTTGAGCATCGCGCTTGAGTTGCAGGATGTAGCTGCGGGTGTCGGATTGACGATCCTTGAGGGCGTCGAGCAGGTCCTCGAGTTCCTTCACCGCGCCCTTGGCTTTGGTCTGTGCCTTGGCCTTGCCGGCCGACGCAGCGTCCTGCAATTTGGTACGGGACTTGTGCAGTTTTTCCTGTGCTTTGCCGCGTTGTTTTTCCAGTTTGGCGAGCAGTTTTTCAGCATCGGCCAAGGCTTGGGAACAAGCGGTTTCCAGATGCTCGAGCAGGCTGCCCGAGAGTTGTTGGAGTAAGTGCAACGGGGTATTTACAGGCTTCTTGGTGGCCGACATGGTTTACCTCCTGGCTGACGTGGGTGCGGCTCATACTAGACCTCTGCTGCTACCGCCGCTAGGGCATGTTGACAGTATCCAAAGCGCTGTGTTGCAACGGATGGCAAATGTTCTGCGCTTGCGCAAAACCAGTTCGCCGTTAAGTGCATTCACACTGGCATAATCCACCGCATCTCAGGTCGGAGAGTGCCCATGTCGCGTTACCTTTTTTTATCGCTTTGCGTGTTTTTTTCCACGGCTCAGGCCGCGGATAAATCCACGGAAAACGACGCCCGCGATCTCGCCTACAGCCTGGGCGCAAGCCTTGGCGAACGCTTGCGCCAGGAGGTCCCCAACCTGCAACTTCAAGCGCTGGTCGAAGGTTTGCAGCAAGCCTATCAAGGCAAACCCCTGGCACTCAAAGACGAGCAGATCGAACAGATTCTTGCCGAGCACGAAGCCCAGGTTGCCGAACGACCGGCCATTGCGCAAAGCGAAGTCGCCCTTGAAAAAGAGCAGCGTTTTCTCGCCGAGGAAAAAGCCAGACCCGGGGTTCGCGAATTGGCAGACGGCATCTTGCTGACGGAACTGGCTCCGGGCACCGGCGCAAAAGCCGGCCCGAACGGCAAGGTCCAGGTGTTGTATATCGGGCGTCTTCCCGACGGCTCAGTGTTCGATCAGAACAGTCAGCCGCAATGGTTCAGTCTCGACAGCGTGATCAGCGGATGGCGCACGGCATTGCAACACATGCCGGTCGGCGCCAAGTGGCGACTGGTGATTCCATCGGCCCAAGCGTATGGCGCCGACGGTGCTGGCGACCTGATCGCGCCGTTCACGCCGCTGGTGTTCGAAGTCGAATTGCGCGGCGCCAAGGGCTGAATCGCCCAAACGAAAAACGGCGCGCATAGCGCACCGTTTTTCCACATCTTGCAGGCAGGTTGTACGGGAAGGGTTCAGGCCTGAACCGGATCCTCTTCCTTGTGAGCCGTGTGCAGCACTTCGATCAGGCAATCTTCCAGTTCGAAGCGTTCGTGCAACAGGCCACCCAGCTCCTTGAATGTCTCTGCGACGCATTGGCCCGCATCACACAGGTCGTTGAACGCGAGCAGTTTCTCGGTGATGACGTCGATGCGCGGATAGATCGTCTCGGCCAGTTCCAGGCCGCGCTTGTCGTTGAAAGCCTTGGCTTCGCCCGTCAGCTGTTCGTAGATCTCGAAATGCCCGGCAGACACATAGTCGACCAGCACTCCGCAGAACTCCTGCAGCGGTTTGCGGTTTTCGCCCAGAGCCTCAGGCTTGGCGCCGAGATCATCATAGGCCCGAACCAGTTCGTGACGCTCCTGCAACCAGCGGTCGATCAGCAGATGAACTCCACCCCAACGTTCCTGAGCATTCTGACAACTTTCGAGCATGGCGGTCTCTCTTCCCTTGTGGGTCATGCTGCCCTACACCTGTCGCATACTTGAAGGTCAAGTATCGGCCAGGCAGAGCGTCATTCGAGCAACATAATTCCAATGACACGTGCGGGCCAGATTATGCCCGCGCGACAATGGCTTCAAGGTACGCAGGAGATAAAGTTCATACAAGTGTTTAATCACCCACCAATGCCCGGTGCGACGACTCGCCGCTGAGCGGTCGCTGACACGCGACCCAGACCAGCCGCAACAGCTGGCAAACACCCAGGATCATCGTCGCGACGAAGAACAGCAGGCTCCACTCCGGAATGCTCAGGTCGAACAATGTCCAGGAAACATGCGCGCATTCGGCCGTGCCTTCGAACATCTGCCGCACCACGAACAACCAGGGTGTGGTGGCGAACAGGTCTGCCAGATTGGGCACGCAGTTCGACAGCTGATGCACCGGATCGCTTTGCAACAGTACCTGCCGCAACGCGGTGACCGTACCTGCCAGGCTGCAGAAAAACCCGAGCAGCCAATACATGAACGTACCGAAGCGTCCGGGGCCATGCACCGACGCCATCAGGCAGACCCCCGTGAACAGCGCCAGGCAAATCCGTTGCAACAAACACAACCCGCAAGGCTGGAGGCTGACTGCATATTCCAGGTAATAGGACACACCCAGGGCCAGGGCACCTGCAATGAAAGCCATGAAAAACAAGGAGCGTGAGTAGGCCAAAGACATGGCTTTTCCGTAACTAGTGGAGACAGGCGGTTACGGTAGAGTAAAGCGCGTTAGCCTTTCAAGGCAGGCCGGCAGGGACAGTTCAGCAGATGAGCAGGGAAATCCCGACAGAAGCGAGAGGATCAGGTGTAGCTCTTTGTAGGATTATTCCGTCGACAGACGACCAAGGTAAAAATCCGTCAATGAAAAGCGAACTCTGCGATTCGAATTTGCCTGTGGCGAGTTCACCCGCCACAGCTTTTCTGTCAGCCATCGCTGCACGATGGTAGGAGCCGGCTTGCTGGCGAAGACGGCGTGTCAGGCGACATCAATGTTGGAGGTGATGGCCTTTTCGCTGGCAAACCAGCGCCTACAGGTCCCGGAACATATCAAGCGTGGACCGGTACCGGCAACGGCGCCGCCAGCAAGCGCTCGTCCAACAGGCCCAGGCCCTCCTGGAACAGCTGATTGCTGCGCTGGGTGTCGCCCAGTTGCGCCAGTAACCGTGCCAGTTCCGCGCAGGCTTCCGGGTTGCGCTGCACGCGCAGGCTGCTTTCCAGATAGTCCCGGGCCTTGCCCCACAAGCTGCTTTGCAGACACAGGCGCCCCAGGGTCAGCAGCAGGCTCGGGTCGGCCGCATGATCCTTGAGCCAGCTTTCCGCCGTGTGCAGTTGACGTGCCGGATCACTGCCGCGCACCAACCCGTACAGGCGCGCCAGATGACTGTCGTAGTTGCGCTTGAGCGCTGTGCGCAGGACCTCTTCGGCTTCGACCTGGGCCCCCAGTTGCCGCAGTTGCTCGGCATAGGCGAGCACCAGTTGCGGCTCCTGACGCTGCGCCGACGTGAGCTGCTGCCAGGCGCGGCTGAGCGATTGCAAGCCTACCGTGCCGTCCTCTTCCCGCTGCGCGGCCAGCGACAGGTTCTGCCCCCAGGCCCGGCGTTCCAGCTCGGCCAGTTCGGCCGGTGGCAGGACTTTGTCCTTGCGCAGTTCCGGCAGCAGGCGAATCACCGCCGACCAGTCGCCGCGCTGTTGATGCAGGCGCTGCAACTGGCGCAAGGTCTGGACGTTATGCGGATGACGCTCGTGCATGGCTTCCAGGGTCACCAGGGCGCCGTCGGTGTCGCCGCGATCGGTCTGCAATTGAGCATGACTCAAGGCGATGGCCAGCTCGGCCTGAGGCTGTCGTTCGAGGGCGCGCTCCAGCAGCTTGTCGCACTCCTCATAGTGACCTTGCTCGTTCGCAGCGCGGGCTGCGCCGAGGTAGTACAGCAGCGGCTGACGTTCGGCTTCGGCGGCCCGATGCAGATGACGCTGCGCACTGGCCCAGCGCCCCTCGGCCAGGTCCAGCTGACCGTGCTCGATCGCCACTTGCACCCGACGACTGCGATTGCGCCGCGACCAGGGATTGACCACGCCGCTGGAGGTCATCACCAGTTCGACCAACGCCTTGATTCCCCAGAAGACCAGCCAGAGCACGGCGACCAGGGCCAGGGTCGCCCACAGGCTCGATTCATAGCGAAAGCTTTTGTAGGCGATCAGCACGTAGCCGGAATGCTCGGCAATCGCCAGCCCCAGGGCGGCGGCAGCGGCGATGACCAGGAATACGATCACATAGACGCGTTTCATGGCGTGGCCTCCGGCTCGGTGCTCGCGGCGGGCTTGGCCATCGGCTTGACCGAATCCTCGGCGTTGACGTTACGCCGCTCCAGATAACCCTGGACCGCGCTCAGCGTACCGGTCAGATCCGGGGTGACCACGCTCACCGGCTGCACGCTCAACTCAGCCACCTGTTCAAGCATCACTTTGCTCTGAGGGTTGTCCGGGTTGAAGTTGCCCTTGAGCACATCCCGCGCCTCGACCATCGCCTGGGTGTAGACGGCGGCCTGGCCATTGAGTGCGGCCCACTGCGCCTGCTCCAGGGCCAGGCTCAGGGCCAGGCGCACCTGACTCAGGCTTTGCCCTGCCAGCAACGGACGAACATTTTTGTCGGCATTGAAATCGATGCGGATGTAGCGCGAGATCTGATCCCACCATTGCGCCCAGCGACTGGCGCCGTCGCCATCGGCGGTCAGCCCCAGCAAGGATTCGCCACGATCCTTGTACTCGGGCGCCAGTTCCGTGAGGTTGATCACCTGATCGCGCAGCGCTCCCAGGCGCAGGAACAGCCCGGTGCGGTCCGGTTGCTCAGTGCTGCGCAACGCCACCAGCGTTTTGGCAACCTGTTCGCGTGCGGCAAAGGAACCCGGATCGTTCTGTTCGCGCAGAATTTCATCGGCACCCTGCACCAGGGCCTGGGCGCTGCTGATGTCCTGCAACGCGGAAAGACGCAGGCTGGCCAGACGCAACAAATGCTCGGCTTCGGCCAGGCGCCAATCCTTGCGGCTGGCGCCGAGGACAGTTTCCAGTCGCTGGTTCAGGCGTTGCTGATCGCCCTGGAGTTGGACCACCAGCCGACTGCGGGCTTCAAGCTCGTCGGCGGCGGGCATTTGTTCGAGGCGCGCAGTCAGGCGTTGCTCATTGAGCTTCAGGCTCTGCGCCTGATCGTTCAACGCTTGCACCTGATTCAGTTGCTGCTGGTTATTGGCTTGCAGGTGACGCACCTGCCAGACGCCCCAGCCCCCCACGGCAACACCGGCGGCGCCCAGCAGCAGCGCGACAATGGCCAGCCCGTTGCCTCGGCGCTGTTCTTGGGCAGGTGGAGGCGTTTCAACCGGTGCATCGAACACGGGCTGGACATCATCTTTAGGCAAGGCTGTTTCGCTCACGTATCCATCCTTTGCATTAGAAAACGGGTTCGGGATGCTCCCGTAACGCCGTCAGCAAAGCCGCGGCACTGGCGCCACGACAATCCACAACTTTTTCGGCCCCGGCGGCACGTGCCAGCTCGGCCACCCTGGGGCTTGGAACAAACAACGGCAACCGCGCCAACGGCGGCCAGGCATCGCCGGCCAACTGCCGCAGGTGCTCAAAACCCTGTCCACTGCTGACCACCAGCCCGTTCAAGCGTTCCGCCCGAATCCGCTCCGGCAGTGTCGCCGGCGGATAGTGCGGCAGTTTTCGCCGGTACAACTCCAGGTACTCGACACTAGCACCTAGCTCGCGCAAACGCTCAGCCAGCAGTTCGCGCCCACCCTCCCCGCGCATGATCAGCACCCGCGGATCGGTCCGTGCGATAGCCTCGCGCAGCCGGGGAAGCTCAAGCAAGGCTTCGCTGTCATCGCCCTCGACCGGGAAGCTGACGTCCACCCCGTGCGCCTCGAAGATCTGCGCGGTCGCCGCCCCCACGCTGAACCACTGCAGGCCAGGGGGATGCGCCCCATACTGGCCGAGCAGGTCCACAGCGATCCTGGCGGCCGGCTTGCTGACCACGATCACCGCGCAATAGCGCTCCAGGTCCTGGATCACTTCACGCATTGTGTCAGAGACAGGAATCGCCTCGATCTCCAAAAGCGGCAAGCTGCTGCTGAAAATCCCCACTTGCGCCAAAGCATCGCTTAGCGCCGCTGATTCGTCCGAGGGACGCGTCAGCAACAGGCGCCAGCCGGTCACTCGTGACCTGCCTCGCCGTAGACCGCTTTCAGGATGTCGTTGGCGCCCTGGCTCAGCAAGTCTTCGGCCACTTGCACGCCCAAGGCTTCGGCATCACTGCGTGGCGCACGGGCTTGGGCACTGAGCAGCAGAGCACCGCTCGGATCGCCCACCAGGCCACGCAACCAGAGCTGCTCGCCTTCAAGGATGGCGTAGCAGGCGATCGGCACCTGGCAGCCGCCATTGAGGTGTTTGTTGAGGGCACGTTCGGCGGTGACGCGGGTGGCCGTGTCCGGATGGTGAAGCGGCGCCAGCAGGGCGTGGATGTCGCTGTCGACGCTGCGGCATTCGATCCCCACTGCGCCCTGGCCACCGGCCGGCAGGCTGTCGTCGACGCTGATGGCCGAGGTGATGCGCTCTTCAAAGCCGAGACGAATCAGGCCGGCGGCAGCCAGGATGATGGCGTCGTATTCGCCGGCATCGAGCTTGGCCAGCCGGGTGTTGACGTTGCCGCGCAGGAAGCGGATTTCCAGGTCCGGGCGCCGGGTCAGCAACTGGGCCTGGCGGCGCAGGCTGGAGGTGCCGACGATGCTGCCTTGGGGCAGTTCATCCAGGCTCGCGTAAGTATTGGAGACGAATGCATCGCGCGGATCTTCGCGTTCGCAGATGCAGAACAGACCGAGGCCTTCGGGGAAGTCCATCGGGACGTCCTTCATGGAGTGCACTGCGATGTCGGCTTCGTTTTCCAGCAGCGCGGTTTCCAGCTCCTTGACGAACAGGCCCTTGCCGCCGATTTTCGACAACGGCGAGTCGAGCAGTTTATCGCCACGACTGACCATGGGTACCAAGGTCACGAGCAGTCCGGGATGAGCCGCTTCCAGGCGGGCTTTGACGTATTCGGCCTGCCACAGGGCAAGGGCGCTTTTGCGGGTGGCGATGCGGATTTCGCGAGAGGACATGGATCAATCAATCCGTACTGAATAGATACGGCGGATAATAACAGCTCAGCCAAATCCACTTTGACTTGTATCAGGTGATGCTTGCCCTCCCTGGCCCCGGATGTCCGGCAATCGGGTGTGAAGTTCGCCTGGAACCGGCGAATTAAAGCTGTTGCATCATTTTGCGAACGCCCGCCACATGGCGGCGGCTGACGATCAGCGCGTCACCGTTCAAGCCTTTGAGGAACAGCTGAAAATGTCCCAGGGGCGTGCGTTGCAGGCGCTCGATTCGCTCGCGGGCGACCAGCGCATTGCGGTGAATGCGCACGAAACGGTCGCCGAACTCATCTTCGAGGGCCTTGAGTGGCTCATCCAGCAGCACCTCGCCGCCTTCATGGCGCAAGGTCACGTATTTATGATCGGCAATAAAGTAGACCACCTGACCCAACGGGATCAGCTCGATACCTTTGCGGGTACGGGCGCTGATATGGCTGCGAGGGCCGCTGCCACTCTCGGCGGCCGGGCGGGTCAGGGCGGCGAGCTGGACGCGATTGGGGCGCTCGGCTTTTTTTAACGCTTCATGTAACTGTTCTGTACGCACAGGTTTCACCAGATAGCCTACGGCGCTTGCCTGTAAGGCTTCCACGGCAAATTCATCGGGCCCTGTGCAAAACACCACGGCTGGCGGGGTTTCGCGTTCGCACAATCGTGCAGCCACTTGCAGGCCATCGAGGCCCGGCATGCGGATATCGAGCAACACGATATCCGGTTTATGGCTGTCGATCAGTGCCAACGCCTCTTCGCCGTTCGTGGCACTGGGCTCCAGGACACTGTATCCCTCGAGTTCGCCGACCATTCGGCTCAGGCGCTCGCGGGCCAGGGGTTCGTCATCAACGATCAGGACATTCATATTGCGCTGGATTCCTGCGTGAGTCTCGCACAAGGATAGCGTAGACAGGTGAAGTGACGTCCGTCACCGCGATCCACGCTAAGACTAGCGCGAGGGCCAAAAAGTGCCGCCGGTCCGACGGCTAAATTTTTATCTGGCGTGCGTTTGGCGGCCCGGGCCCGCACTGGCGAGGCATCGCCACAGGGTTTTCTGATACACAATATGAACACCCCTCTTTTTATAGGCAGCTGCAGCGCCCGGAAGTGCGCTGATCCTACTGTCCAACTGTAGACGGTTGGCGGGACGATATTGCTCAATTGAAAAATATCGTTGCGCAATTTGCCTGTGGCTTGCCTCAAGTATGGGCTGACGCTCCAAGAAAAACCTGTCGACCAGTGTCAGCGACAGGATTGGCAACCCTGTTATTATCCGCGACAGCTTTCAACGCCATCTTTCTTCAGCCGATACGAGCGAATTCATGAGCACTGACAAGACCAATCAGTCCTGGGGCGGCCGCTTCAGTGAACCCGTCGACGCCTTCGTCGCCCGCTTCACCGCCTCCGTCACCTTCGACCAGCGCCTGTATCGCCACGACATCATGGGTTCGATCGCCCATGCCACCATGCTGGCGAAGGTCGGCGTGCTGACCGATGCCGAGCGCGACAGCATCACCGATGGCCTGAAGACCATCCAGGGTGAAATCGAGGCCGGCCAGTTCGACTGGCGCATCGACCTCGAAGACGTGCACATGAACATCGAGGCGCGCCTGACCGACCGCATCGGCGTGACCGGTAAAAAGCTGCACACCGGCCGCAGCCGCAACGACCAGGTCGCCACCGACATCCGCCTGTGGCTGCGTGACGAGATCGACCTGATCCTCGCCGAAATCACCCGCCTGCAACAAGGTTTGCTGGAACAGGCCGAGCGTGAAGCCGGGAGCATCATGCCCGGTTTCACTCACCTGCAAACCGCGCAGCCGGTGACCTTCGGGCACCACATGCTGGCCTGGTTCGAAATGCTCAGCCGTGACTACGAGCGCCTGGTCGACTGCCGCAAGCGCACCAACCGCATGCCATTGGGCAGCGCTGCGCTGGCCGGCACGACCTACCCGATCGATCGCGAATATACCGCGCAACTGCTGGGCTTCGACGCCGTGGGCGGCAACTCGCTGGACAACGTGTCCGATCGTGACTTCGCTATCGAGTTCTGCTCGGCGGCGAGCATCGCGATGATGCATTTGTCGCGGTTCTCCGAAGAACTGGTGCTGTGGACCAGCGCCCAGTTCCAGTTCATCGATCTGCCGGATCGTTTCTGCACCGGCAGCTCGATCATGCCGCAAAAGAAAAACCCGGACGTACCCGAGCTGGTGCGCGGCAAGACCGGCCGCGTGTTCGGCGCGCTGATGGGCCTGCTGACCCTGATGAAAGGCCAGCCTCTGGCCTACAACAAGGACAACCAGGAAGACAAGGAACCGCTGTTCGACGCCGCCGACACGCTGCGCGATTCGCTGCGGGCCTTTGCCGACATGATCCCGGCGATCAAACCCAAGCACGCGATGATGCGTGAAGCGGCCCTGCGCGGGTTCTCCACCGCCACCGACCTGGCCGACTACCTGGTGCGTCGTGGCCTGCCGTTCCGTGACTGCCACGAAATTGTTGGCCATGCGGTGAAGTACGGCGTTGAAAGCGGCAAGGACCTGGCGGAAATGAGCCTGGAAGAGCTGCGCAAGTTCAGTGACCAGATCGATCAGGACGTGTTCGCCGTGCTGACCCTGGAAGGCTCGGTGAACGCCCGTGACCATATCGGCGGGACTGCGCCGGCGCAGGTCAAGAAGGCTGTGGTACGCGGCCAGCAATTGCTCGCTAGCCGCTAAACCGCTAAACCGCTAAAAGCTTCGCGAGCAAGCCCGCTCCCACATTGGATCTCTATCGTGCACAAATTCTTTGTTCACCGAAGATCTCCTGTGGGAGCGGGCTTGCTCGCGAAGGCATTTTTGAAACCGCTACAAAACCCTACTTCCTGGCCGCAACCATCGCCATAAACGCCGGCATCGCCGCATCCTTGTCCGCCGCGATCCGCTGCACGTTCGGATTCTGCTCCAGCCGCTCCAGCAATGCCCTGGCCGCCGGCATCTCAGCCAGCAGATCGATATCGAATAGCTTCTTCCCCACCGCACAGGCCAGCGGCACGCTGTACAGGAAATACAAATCCGCAATGCTCAGGCTGTCACCTGCCACGTAAGGGGCGAACTTGCCGTGCCTGCCCAGGGACGCAAATCCCAGCAGCAGTTCAGCTTTGGTCTTGTCCTTGATCGCGTCCGGCACCGACATGCCAAAAAACGCTTCGGGATAACAGGCGCGACCCGGCAACTCGATGTACAGCTCGATTTCCTTGGCCAGCGCCAGTACCTGCGCCCGTTCAAAAGGATCGCCTGGCAGCAATGGCGTGCCTTTGTGGCGTTGCTCGATGTACTCGAGAATCACACTGGTTTCGTTGACGAAACCCTGTTCCACGCCCAGCACCGGCACCTTCCCGCGCGGGCTGATGGCTAACGCTTCAGCGCTCGGCCTCGGGAAAAACAGTACTTCTTCAAACGGCAGTCCCTTCTCCAGCAGCGCCAGCTTGACCATGTTGTAGTAGTTGCTGACACAAAATCCATAAAGCTTGAGCATCACATAGCCTCCAGGCCGTGCAAGGGGTTGGCAGCGCCAGTTATAGAACGCCTGGGCGCTTCTCGCCAGCAGCATCACAGCGCTGAATGCAGGTAAACTGGCGGTCTTTCCTTGAGGAGCCTGCCATGAGCGAGCAAAACCCCGACAATAACCAAGACGATATCGACGACGAAGAGTTCGCCGAAAACACCCTGATCGAAGCTATCGAAAACCAGATCGAAAGCGACAATCCGCCAGCGGCCAAGGCGACCTTCAACAAGCTGACCCTGGTGGGTTACGAGCGTGATGAAATCCTCAACCTGATGGCCCATGTCCTGGCGGTGGAAATCGACGCGATCCTCGAAGAAGACCGCGCGTTCAACACCGAATGGTACGAAACGGCGCTGCGTGCTCTTCCAGAGTTGCCGCCGGAAAAGAAGTAACCCACCCCCCGGCCGTAGGAGCGAGGCTTGCCCGCGAAGAACGATAACGCGGTTCTTCAGGCATACCGCGGTGAAGCCTTCGCGGGCAAGCCTCGCGCCTACGGAAACCGCCCTGCAATCGAGGAATGCAAGCCGAGGCGAAAAAACCCTGTCGCGAGCACTGGACATGCCGCACAAGTGGGCTCACCTTAGGGGCGCTGTCGTCCAATTCCTAGAAAGTCTGGAGTCCTTATGTCGCTTACCCCTGAGTTGGTTGCCGAACTGGAAATCCTCGCACTCTTCAACCTGGACAGTTCCCAGGAAGGCCTGAAAATTCATCAGACCGCTGCCCCGAAAGCCATTGCCGCCGCCAAACGCCTGCACGAAAAAGAGCTGATCGACCAGCCCGATGGCGGGTACCTGACCAGTCTGGGCCGTGACGCCGCGCAAAATATACAAACCGTCCTGACCATTCTGAGCGTCCAGGAAACAGCCTGAGTTTCATCGCGTCGCCCGCGGAGACCCCTGCCACGGGATTTCCGCGGGCACACCTTCTTACCGGCATGGCTAATTGCCGGCTCTCTGTCGTGCCCAGCGATGGAAATCTGACGCCAGAAAACCAGAAAATCAGCTTAAAAGTCCCGGGGCCGAGGCGCTAAACTGCCCCTCATCCTGAGGCCTTCCACGTCCGGCCCCATCGAGCCGGTTTGAGCTGACATGACCCGCACCCATGAAATCCGCCCCGACCTGGAAGAAGGCATCGACCGCAAGGTGCTGAGCCAACTGCGTGCACGGTTCCTGACGCTCAACGAGGGCCGCCTGGCGCGGGCCATGGGTGGACTTTCGACCCGCCAGCAAGGCGTGCTGACCCTGCTGCCGCTGTTTTTTCACGTCAATCACCCGCTGCTGCCAGGTTACGTTTCGGGCAGCACGCCGGCCGGCTTATCGAACTACGAACCGGACGCCAACGTCCTCGCCGAAGCCCAGCGCCTGACCCGTTCGTTCTCCTATAAACCGCGCCACGGCAGCAATCCGCCCCGACCGATTCACGGCCTGTTCCTGATGGGCAGCCTCGGCACCCTGGCCCAGTCCGATCAGAGCGACATGGACGTATGGGTCTGTCACTCGCCGGATGTGAGCGAAAGCGAACTGACCGAGCTGCGTAAAAAGTGCCAGCTACTCGAAACCTGGGCCCACAGCCAGGGCGCCGAGGCGCATTTTTTCCTGATCGACCCGGCCCGCTTCGTGCTCGGCGAGCGCGACAGTCCATTGAGTTCGCAAGACTGTGGCAGCACCCAGCACTATCTGCTGCTGGACGAGTTCTACCGCACCGCGATCTGGCTGGCCGGACGCACGCCCATCTGGTGGCTGGTACCGGTTTACGAAGAGGACGCCTACGAACGCTACACCCACGCATTGCTTTCCAAACGCTTCATCCGGGCCGACGAAACCCTGGACCTTGGGCATCTGGCGTACATTCCGCCCGGCGAATTCATCGGCGCCGGGCTGTGGCAGTTATTCAAGGGCATCGAATCGCCGTACAAGTCGGTGCTCAAGCTACTGCTGACTGAGGTCTATGCCAGCGAACACCCCAAAGTCCACTGCCTCAGCCTGCGCTTCAAACACGCCGTATTCGCCAACCAGCTCGACCTCGATGAGCTGGACCCCTACGTTATGGTTTACCGACGCCTCGAGGAATACCTCCGCGCCCGCGACGAGCCGGAACGGCTGGAGCTGGTTCGGCGCGCGCTGTATTTGAAGGTGAATCGCAAGCTCACCGGCAACAGCAGTCGCAGCGAAAGCTGGCAACGTTCGCTGCTGGAACGCCTGGCCCGCGAATGGCACTGGGATCAGCGTCAGTTGGCCTTGCTCGATAGCCGCAGCCAGTGGAAGGTTCGTCAGGTCGACGCGGAGCGCCGGGCCTTGGTCAATGAGCTCAAATACAGCTACCGCTTCCTGACCCGGTTCGCCCGCAATGACCACACCGTCAGCCTGATCAACAAACGCGAGCTCAACGTGCTGGGTCGACGGTTGTATGCGGCCTTCGAGCGCAAGGCGAACAAGGTCGAGTTCATCAACCCGGGCATCGCCCCGGACCTGGCCGAAGACACCCTGACCCTGGTGCAGGCGCCGAACAGGAAAGCGTCCGGGCAACTTCAATGGGGTTTGTATAACGGCAGCCTGAGCGCCCATGAGTGGGCGCATTTCGCGCCGATCAAGCGCAGCCGCCAACTGCTGGAACTGCTGACCTGGTGCCACCGCAATGGCGTCATCGACGGCAGCACCCGCCTGGCCTTGCATCCCGGCAGCAGCGACCTGAGCGAATTCGAACTGTTCAACCTGCTCGGCAGCCTGCAACAGAGCATCGCCCTGCCCCTGGCGACCGTCACCGAAGAAGCGCTATTGCGTGCGAGTGTGCCCAGCGAAGTGCTGATCCTGGTAAACGTCGGCATCGATCCGCTCAAGCACCACCGCGACCTGAATATCCTGATGACCACCGAACGCACCGATTCCCTGAATTATGCCGGTGTTCGGGAAAACCTGGTGTTGTCCCTGGACCAGGTCACGCTCAACAGCTGGAACGAGGTACTGGTCAGCCGCTTTGATGGCCCCCATGCCTTGCTCGCCTGCGTACGCGATTACCTGAACAACCTGCCGAAGGGGCTGCCTCAGCCCAGGCTGCGGGTTCATTGCTTCTGCCACAACCGTGCGCAATTCATCGCCCGGCGGGTCGAAGAGATTCTCGACACCGCGCAGAGCCTGCTGCTGAGCGAACTCAACCATCGCTACCTGATTCAGGTCCAGCAGCATTTCCACGTGCTGGAACTGGTGCCCGGCCGTGTCAACCACGTCGTCCTCGCCTCGCTGCCGGCGCTGGTCGACTACCTGGGCACGGACCTCGCCCGCTACAGCCCGTTGCACCTGGACCCGATGGCGCTTGAAGACCAGGATCTGGCGCTGGTATTGCCGATGGGGCAGCCCGAATGCGTTCAGGTGTTCTATCGGATCAGCGAGCCCCACGCCACGCTGTATGTACTGGATGAGTTCAATGCCCTGTGGCACCAGCGTTTGCCCTACCACGATGAGCCAAGCCTGCTGGTGCCGTTGCAGAGATTCCTGCAATCGATCCACTACCGACGCGACGCCTTGCTGCCGGTGGACGCTGCCCAGCCCCTGAGCCTGGACACCTTATATTTCCAGCTGCTGCCATCGGGCCCCGTGCGGGCCCGTCGGGTCGAAGCCCGCCCGGCGCCGCAAACCCCGGTCAACGAACCGTTCTACGACGTGCAGGCGATCGTCGGCGAAGCCGCACCGGGACAAGTGCAGGTCACGTTGTATTGCAATCAGCGGGAGTTTTCAGCGCTGGAACATGGCGACCAGCTGTTCAGCGTGGTCGCCAGGGAAATCGTCGGGCAGCGCCGCGAGACCGAGCGCTACCGTTGCTACATCACCGACCTGGACTTGTCCGGCCTGCTCGGTGATGGTCAGCGTTCAAGCCATTTGTACTTGCGCTACAAGGCCGATCTGGAGCGCGCATTGAATGAAGCGCTCGAGCAGATCTGAGGGCAGGTCATTCCGGGAAGGCGCCGCCATTGGCAGGCTGTGATTCGACTTCCAGCAGGGTCAGCTTGAGGGTCTTGCCGCCCGGAGCCGGCCAATCGATATGCTGGCCAACCTTGAGGCCGAGCAATGCGCTGCCTACCGGCGCCAGGATGGAAATCTTGCCTTCGTCGGCATTGGCATCCTTGGGGTAGACCAGCGTCAGGTGGTAATCCTTGCCGCTGCTCTCTTCACGGCAATGCACACGGGAATTCATGGTCACGAGATCGGCGGGCACTTCATCGTGACCGACCAGGGTATCGGCGCGATCCAGTTCGGTTTGCAGCGCGATAACGCCCGGCAGCGTGTCATCCAGGCTGTCGATCAGGCGCTCCAGACGTTGTACGTCCAGACGGGTAAGGGTGATGGAAGGTGCGGTCATGATCAGGGCAGACTCCTTTCTTCTGCACGAAAAAAGCAAAACCCCGCCAGAGAAAGGCGGGGTTTTCACGAGCCTCGATGGGTTGAGGCGTACCCGGACACTATCACAGCTCAATAAATATACAAGTGAGGGGCGACCACGGGCCCGACAGCGGGGAATTGCAGGCGGGCGAAGTAGAAACCCTGTGGTTATGCGTCAGGCGTGGGATTTGCGCTGGATGGCCTGGACGCAAATCACCCGGCGCCGTTCATCATCGGCCGAGCGCCATTCGCGGATGTCTTCGACATGACGAAAACACCCCAGGCAGACCTTCTGCTCATCCAGCCGACACACACCGCTGCACGGCGAAGGCACCGCCGGGCTGACATTGCTGTAGAGCGGTTTGGGCGCTCGAACGGGCACAGGCTGGGTCACGACCTCACAGACCTTCGAAATCGAGTTCGACGCCAGCCTGCTGCTTGACGATGCGCTCGAGCATTTCGCCCAGTTGCTCTTCGCTCTTGTCGCACATCCAGCGCTCGCTCTCTTCGTCATAGTCGAAGTGGAAGCCACCGGACACTGCCGCCAGCCACAGCTGACGCAACGGCTCCTGGCGGCTGAAGATCAGCGCCGTGCCGTTTTCGAACTTGACGGTCAGCACACCGGCCGAACTTTCCAGATCGAGATCCAGGTCACTCTCGTCAAAAATATCCTCCAGCGATTGCTGGGTGGCATCGACGAGATCGTGGAAACGGGCTTCGGTCAAACTCATTGCGGCAACCTCGAAAAGTATCTACTCACGCTCAAGCGCCGCAAGATACGGGCGAGCTACGGTGAATGCAAAGGATACCGATCAAGCGCCGATATAGGTACATCAAACACGATCCCGCTCCTGCAGGGGCTGGCATCAGCCCAAGCCCCGCCGGACGGGAACTCCGTTACATAGGCAAGCTGTCGGGTGGCCGGTATACTCCGGCGCAATTAACGCATTTTCAAGGATTTCGCCATGAAGCGCCTGATCTCTTCCCTTGCTGCGCTTGCTTCGCTCGTCGCTTTTGCCAGCGTGTTATCGGCCTGTGGTCAAAAAGGCCCGCTGTACCTGCCTGATGAGAACCAGGACCCTGTCGAACAGGCCAAGTCGTCCCAACAGCAGCCTGCGTCTAAAGCACACAAGCACGACGTCTACCAATAAGGGAACATCATGAACGCTTTTAACTACCGTGACGGTGAGCTGTTCGCGGAAGGTGTTGCCCTGTCCGCCATCGCCGAACGCTTTGGCACGCCGACTTACGTCTACTCCCGTGCCCACATCGAAGCCCAGTACCTGGCTTACGCCGACGCACTGGCCGGCACGCCCCACCTGGTCTGCTTTGCAGTCAAGGCCAACTCCAACCTGGGTGTACTGAATGTCCTGGCGCGCCTGGGCGCCGGTTTCGACATCGTCTCCCGTGGCGAGCTGGAACGCGTATTGGCCGCTGGCGGCAGCGCCGACAAGATCGTGTTCTCCGGTGTCGGCAAGACCCGTGACGACATGCGTCGCGCCCTGGAAGTCGGCGTGCATTGCTTCAACGTCGAATCCACCGACGAGCTCGAGCGCCTGCAGGTGGTCGCCGCCGAACTGGGCGTGCGTGCACCGATCTCGCTGCGCGTGAACCCGGACGTCGATGCCGGCACGCATCCGTACATCTCCACCGGTCTCAAGGAAAACAAGTTCGGCATCGCCATCGCCGACGCCGAAGATGTGTACATCCGCGCCGCGCAGTTGCCCAACCTCGAAGTGGTCGGCGTCGACTGCCACATCGGCTCGCAACTGACCACCCTGCCGCCCTTTATCGATGCCCTCGACCGCCTGCTGGCCCTGGTCGACCGCCTCGGCGAGTGCGGGATCTACCTGCGCCACATCGATCTCGGTGGCGGCCTGGGCGTGCGTTATCGCGATGAAGAGCCGCCACTGGCTGCCGACTACATCAAAGCCGTGCGCGAGCGTCTCGACGGTCGTGACCTGGCGCTGGTGTTCGAGCCGGGTCGTTTCATCGTCGCCAACGCCGGCGTACTGCTGACCCAGGTCGAGTACCTCAAGCACACCGAACACAAAGACTTCGCCATCGTCGACGCGGCCATGAACGACCTGATCCGCCCGGCGCTGTACCAGGCCTGGATGGACGTTACCGCCGTGCGCCCGCGCACCACCGCAGCCCGTGCCTACGACATCGTCGGGCCGATCTGCGAGACCGGCGACTTCCTGGCCAAGGATCGTGAGCTGGCCCTGGAAGAAGGCGACCTGCTGGCCGTGCATTCGGCCGGTGCCTACGGGTTTGTCATGAGTTCCAACTACAACACCCGCGGCCGCGCCGCCGAAGTGTTGGTGGACGGTGATCAGGCATTTGAAGTGCGTCGCCGTGAGACGGTAGCCGAGTTGTTCGCTGGCGAAAGCCTGCTGCCGGAGTAAAACCATGCTGCTGCGTTTTACCAAGATGCACGGCCTGGGCAATGACTTCATGGTCCTCGACCTGGTCAGCCAGCACGCGCATATTTTGCCCAAGCACGCAAAGCAATGGGGTGATCGACACACTGGAGTCGGCTTCGACCAGCTGCTGATCGTCGAAGCGCCGAGCAACCCGGACGTGGATTTCCGTTACCGGATCTTCAACGCCGACGGCTCCGAAGTGGAACAGTGCGGCAACGGTGCGCGCTGTTTCGCCCGCTTTGTGCTCGACAAGCGCCTGACCGCGAAACGGCAGATCCGCGTCGAAACCAAAAGTGGCATCATCGAGCTGGATATCCGCAGCGACGGACAGATCGGGGTCAACATGGGCGCGCCGCGCCTGGTGCCGGCCGAGATTCCGTTCGACGCAACGGAACAGGCCCTGAGTTATCGGGTTGATGTCGAGGGTGCTGTGATCGAACTGGCCGCCGTGTCCATGGGCAATCCCCATGCCGTGCTGCGGGTCAGCGACATCAACAACGCCCCGGTGCATGAACTGGGGCCGAAAATCGAACACCATCCGCGCTTTCCATCGCGGGTCAATGTCGGTTTCCTCCAGGTCATCGACCGCAATCGTGCGCAGCTGCGCGTCTGGGAACGCGGGGCCGGGGAAACCCAGGCTTGCGGAACCGGCGCCTGTGCTGCCGCAGTGGCCGCGATCAGCCAGGGGTGGATGGATTCGCCCCTATTGATCGACCTGCCCGGCGGGCGCCTGTCCATTGAATGGGCAGGCCCTGGCGAACCGGTGATGATGACCGGCCCGGCAGTGCGCGTTTATGAAGGACAAGTGCGTCTTTGAGAGAGTCAAATCCATGAAAGATAAGCCTCAGGTTCCCGCCCTACAGCCCGACGAATCCCCTTCCGAAAGCCTTGAGGCGGCGGCGATTGCCGCGTACCTGGAGGCTCATCCGGATTTTTTCGTCGAACACGAAGAACTGCTCCCGGCCTTGCGCATTCCCCACCGACGCGGCGACACCATATCGCTGGTGGAACGCCAGATGACCCTCCTGCGCGACCGCAACATCGACTTGCGTCATCGCCTGTCGCACTTGATGGACGTCGCCCGCGACAATGACCGTCTCTTCGACAAGACCCGCCGCCTGATTCTCGCGCTGATGGACGCCACCAGCCTGGAAGACGTGGTGATCAGCGTCGAAGACAGCCTGCGCCAGGACTTCCAGGTGCCCTTTGTCAGCTTGATCCTGCTGGGCGACAACCCGATGCCGGTCGGCCGCTGGGTGACCCATGCCGACGCGCAAACGGCCATTGGCGGCCTGCTCTCGGAAGACAAGAGCGTCAGCGGCAGCCTGCGCGAGCACGAACTGGACTTCCTGTTCGGCGAAGAACAGCGCAAGCAGATCGGCTCCACCGCCGTCGTCGCCATCAGCCATCAAGGCATCCACGGCGTCCTGGCCATCGCCAGTCGCGACCCGCAGCACTACAAGAGCTCGGTGGGCACGCTGTTCCTGAGCTACATCGCCGAAGTCATGGGCCGTGTGCTGCCACGGGTCAACAGCTCTGCGCGCTCGGTACGCTGATCGTGGAACGGCAACTGGACGCTTACTGCGAACACCTGCGCAGTGAGCGACAGGTGTCGCCTCATACGCTGTACGCCTACCGCCGCGACCTCGACAAAGTGCTGGGCTGGTGCGTCAAACAGAACATCGACAGCTGGGCCGCGCTGGATATCCAGCGCCTGCGCAGCCTGATCGCGCGCCTGCATGCCCAGGGCCAGTCGTCGCGCAGCCTGGCGCGGCTGCTCTCGGCAGTGCGCGGGCTGTATCATTATCTGAACCGCGAAGGCCTCTGCGACCACGATCCGGCCAACGGCCTGGCACCGCCCAAGGGCGAACGCCGCCTGCCGAAAACCCTCGATACCGACCGCGCGCTGCAATTGCTTGAAGGCGCGGTGGAAGATGACTTCCTGGCGCGTCGCGACCAGGCGATTCTGGAGTTGTTCTATTCCTCGGGATTGCGCCTTTCGGAGCTGACCGGGCTCAATCTCGATCAGCTGGATCTGGCCGACGGGATGGTCCAGGTACTCGGCAAGGGCAGCAAGACGCGGCTATTGCCCGTCGGCAAGAAAGCGCGCGAAGCGCTGGAGCAGTGGCTGGCGTTGCGGGCCATGGCCAATCCGGCGGACGATGCCGTGTTCGTCAGCCAGCAAGGTCGCCGCCTCGGCCCCCGGGCGATTCAGGTACGGGTCAAGGCCGCTGGAGAACGCGAGCTGGGACAGAACCTGCACCCGCACATGTTGCGGCATTCCTTTGCCAGCCATTTGCTGGAATCCTCACAGGACCTGCGAGCGGTCCAAGAGCTGCTCGGCCACTCGGACATCAAGACCACCCAGATCTACACCCACCTGGACTTCCAGCACCTGGCGACGGTCTACGACAGCGCCCATCCACGGGCCAAACGCATTAAAGGCGATGATTCATGACCCTCCAATTGATCACCTTCGACCTCGACGACACCCTGTGGGACACCGCGCCGGTGATCGTCAGCGCCGAAGCCGTATTGCGTGAATGGCTGACCGAGCACGCCCCCACCCTGGGCGCGCTGCCCGTGGAGCATTTGTGGGCGATTCGTGAGCGGATTCTGAGCAGCGAACCGAGCCTCAAGCACCGCATCAGCGCCCTGCGTCGGCGGGTGCTGTTCCACGCGCTGGAAGAAGCCGGCTACGACCATGGCCAGGCTTCGGACCTGGCTGACAAGGGTTTTGAAGTGTTTTTGCATGCGCGGCACCAGATCGAAGTGTTCCCTGAAGTCGAACCGACCCTGGAGATTCTGGCCAGGCACTACGCCTTGGGCGTGGTCACCAATGGCAACGCCGATGTGCGTCGATTAGGGCTGGCGGACTACTTCAAATTTGCGCTGTGCGCCGAAGACATCGGCATCGCCAAGCCCGATGCGCGACTGTTCCATGAGGCTTTGCAGCGTGGTGCGGCAACGGCGCAGACGGCCGTGCATGTCGGCGATCATCCGGGCGATGACATTGCAGGAGCGCAGCAGGCGGGGTTGCGGGCGATCTGGTTCAACCCGACGGGCAAAGCCTGGGAAGCGGATCGATTGCCGGACGCGGAAATTCGCAGCCTGAGCGATTTGCCGGCGTTGCTGGCGCGGTGGAACGCCGGCTCGGCCTGAACCTCAACCCAACAAACACCGCAAACCCCTGTAGGCGCTGGCTTGCCAGCGAAGGCGTCCTCCAGCATTGCACAAGATCCGAAGGCCCCTTCGCCGGCAAGCCGGCTCCTACAAGGGTTTTGCCGAACGCCGGATTTTATTCCACCCATGAAAAAGCCCGCAGCGACGGCGGGCTTTTTCAGCAAGCACGGGCAGAGGCTCAGATAGGCCGGCTACCGTACTTGTTGTCAGGCTTCTTGGGAGGATCGGCGACCACATTGGCCTCCACTTCCTGCACCTTGCCGCCGCGCGCAAGAAACTCTTCCATGGCCTTGGCCAGGGCGTCGCGTTCCTTGTTCTTGGCTTCGACACTCGGCAGCTCATCGACCGACACCGCAGCCTTGGCCTTGCCTTTGGCCGTCGGAACGGGCGTATCACCGCCATCGTCGTCTTCAGCGACGTCTTCTGCCGCCGTTTCAAGGCCTTCTTCGGTTTCGTCGTCGTCGCCTACTTCGAGGTCGTCGTTTTCCAGATCATCGTCGCTCATGTTCTACCTCATGACTTGCGAAAAGCAGATTAGTTATAGCCCAGCTTTGCCGTCTGTCGACGGCTGCCGGAAAAAATTCAACCGCCGTTGATGCCCAACGGCTTATTCCCCTTCACCGTGCAAGGTGGCGAGGACTTTACGGGCACCGCCATGATCACGGTGCTCGCCCAGATAAACGCCTTGCCAGGTCCCCAGCGCCAATCGGCCCGCCTGAATCGGCAAACTGAGCTGACAGCCAAGCACGCTGGCCTTGAAGTGCGCCGGGAGGTCGTCCAGGCCTTCGTCGTTATGCTCATAGCCGTCCGTTCCTTGTGGGATCAGACGATTGAAAAAACGTTCGAAGTCGCGACGTACCGCCGGATCGGCGTTCTCGTTGATGGTCAACGACGCCGAGGTATGCTGTAGCCACAAATGCAACAGACCGACCCGACATGCCTTGATTTCAGGCAGGCCGGCGAGTAACTCGTCCGTTACCAGATGAAAGCCCCGGGGCCTCGCCCGCAAGGTAATCAGAGTCTGTTGCCACATACAGTTCTCCGCACGTTCGGGGCGCATTCTAGCGCGCTCTGGGAAAAAACAAAGGCCCTAATATTCCTTCAATCATGTAAGCCATTGGCCGTACAAAAACACGCTGCGTAAACGCCGCGAAACCTGTCCGAAAAAACCTTTCAGCTGTTCCTTCACTGACAAACTCCAGACAAAAAAATGCCCGGCAAGCCGGGCAAATTTTTATGCGCGTTCTTACAAGTTGTAGCCGCGCTCGTTGTGAAGTGCCAGGTCGATGCCGACAGCCTCTTCTTCTTCGGTAACGCGCAGACCCATGACGGCGTCCAGCACCTTGAGAATGATGTAGGTGACGATCGCGGTGTAGATCACGGTGAAACCCACCCCCTTGAGCTGGATCCAGACCTGTGCACCGATATCGGTCACTGTGCCGAAACCACCCAGGGCCGGAGCGGCGAATACACCGGTCAGGATCGCGCCGAGGATACCGCCGATACCGTGCACGCCGAACGCGTCCAGGGAATCGTCATAACCGAGTTTGCGTTTCAGGGTGGTGGCGCAGAAGAAGCACACCACGCCCGCTGCCAGACCGATCACCAGCGCGCCCATCGGGCCCACGGTACCTGCGGCCGGCGTGATGGCGACCAGACCCGCTACCACGCCCGAAGCGATACCCAGTGCGCTTGGTTTACCGTGGGTGACCCACTCGGCGAACATCCAGCCCAGTGCGGCAGCCGCGGTGGCGATCTGAGTGACCAGCATCGCCATACCGGCAGTGCCGTTGGCCGCTGCGGCGGAACCGGCGTTGAAACCGAACCAGCCGACCCACAGCATGGCAGCGCCCATCAGCGTGTAACCGAGGTTATGCGGCGCCATCGGGGTGGTCGGGAAGCCTTTGCGCTTGCCCAGTACCAGGCAGCAGACCAGACCCGCAATACCGGCGTTGATATGCACCACGGTGCCGCCCGCGAAGTCGAGCACGCCCCAGTCCCACATCAGGCCGCCGTTGCCGGACCAGACCATGTGCGCGATCGGTGCATACACCAGGGTGAACCAGATGCCCATGAAGATCAGCATGGCGGAGAACTTCATCCGCTCGGCAAAGGCACCGACGATCAACGCCGGGGTGATGATGGCGAAGGTCATCTGGAAGGTGATGAACACCGCCTCAGGGAACAGCGCCGCGGGACCGGTCACACTCGATGGCGTGACACCGGCGAGAAACGCCTTGCCCATGCCGCCGAAGAACGAGTTGAAGTTGACGACGCCCTGCTCCATGCCGGTGGTGTCGAACGCGATGCTGTAGCCATAAATGACCCACAGGATGCTGATCAGACCGGTAATGGCGAAGCACTGCATCATCACGGAAAGAATGTTTTTCGACCGAACCATGCCGCCGTAGAACAGCGCGAGGCCGGGAATAGTCATGAACAGCACGAGGGCTGTCGAGGTCAGCATCCAGGCAGTGTCACCCGAATTGAGGACTGGGGCCGCCACTTCGTCTGCCGCCATGACCAGGCTGGGCATTACGAGGGACAACAGGGCTCCTAGCCCTGCGAATTTACGCAGAGTCATATTGTTTTCTCCTGGGGCGTTGGGGTGGTGGCGGCTTAGATTGCGTCGGTATCGGTTTCGCCGGTACGGATGCGAATCGCCTGTTCCAGATTGACCACGAAGATCTTGCCGTCACCGATCTTGCCGGTGTTGGCAGCCTTGGTTATCGCCTCGATAACCCGATCCAGATCCTTGTCGTCAATGGCGACATCGATTTTCACCTTGGGCAGAAAATCGACCACGTATTCCGCGCCGCGATACAGCTCGGTGTGACCCTTCTGCCGGCCGAAGCCTTTGACTTCAGTGACGGTAATGCCCTGCACGCCGATCTCGGACAGCGACTCGCGTACGTCGTCCAGCTTGAACGGCTTGATGATGGCAGTGACTAGCTTCATGAAAACTCTCTCCCGAATTGGTGGACTTGCCCCAGGAAAACAAACCCGACTCAAGTCTAAGCGCAGTGCCTGGCTTTGTAACGCATCGTCGGCCTTACCTGCCCGTCCGACGCCAGCTAACCGCTCCTCACGAAACTCCCCGTTTCGCTTGGCGCACTGCATTCGTCACAGCGACTGCATCAGTGCATGGGTCACCAGGCACTAAGCAGAAAGCTTGCCATCTCCACAAATACCCATGAATTCAATGGCTTGATCGCAACCATCCGACCCTGCGCCAGAAGGGTCCGCCGAATACGCACAACAACAGTGCGATACCGTCCGTCCGCATGCGCGAAAAGCGTGCATCCCTGCAGTCGGGATTGACTATAGACACTGCGTGATACACTGCTCGCCATTGTTTCCAGGACCTTTCCCATGCTTGCGCCCAAAGACTTCCTCGACGCCCTGAGCGGCACCGCCTCCCGCCTCTTCAGCGGCGACAACCCACTGCCGAAAAGCGAAATCGAAAGCCAGTTCAAGGCTTTGTTGCAGAGCGGCTTCACCAAGCTGGACCTGGTGAGCCGGGAAGAATTCGACAGCCAGATGGTCGTACTGGCACGAACCCGGGCACGGCTGGAGAGTCTTGAAGCGAAAGTGGCCGAGCTGGAAGCCAAGCTCAACCCGCCAACCGAATAACTCCTGAGTTGAAATGCAGCCCCCTGTAGGAGCTGGCTTGCCAGCGAAGGCGGCCTATCTGCCAACAAAGATGTAGAAGCAGTCGAAGGCTCAGGCCGCGCGTCCTCGGACGATCTCCTGATCCTACGCCCCGCAACCATCTCAGCAACGTCCTACAAAGATCACCACCGCCGTCCGATTGCGCCGCAAAGCCCCGGTTCCTAAGCTCACCCAATGCTGAATATTCAGCACTGGGTTTGGCGACCTGGAAAGCTTAAGGCGCACTAAGACCATCGACTCGAGTCATGGCGGTTGTGCGTGGGAGACCTTCGGGTCTGCCGGGTTCCTTTTGCTCCGGTTCGCCAACCCGCGTACAGCTGCCACCCAATCGTTTGGCGACGATTGCTGGCAGCCCTTTCAAGCAAAAGGAGCTGTATCAATGAATAACGATGACACTTATCTAACCCCTCACATCTTCACCCGCCACAACCTCCACCTCCACGCCTTCCTCCTGCAAAACCAACCCTGGTTCAGCGCCCGCGACCTCGGCCGACTGCTGCGCCTCTTCCTCGACGAACGCACCCTCCGAAAACTCGACCCCGACCAACGCCAAACCGCAAAAACACTCACCCACGGCCGCGTCGAACATACCGTGCTAATCAGCGAATCCGGTGTCTACGCACTCCTGGTCTATCACTACTGCCCCGAATACCGAGCCCTTCGCGAATGGCTAACCCACGAAGTAGTCCCGGCCCTCAGAGACGCCCAGCAACCCGCCTCAACCGAACGCCCGATTTTGAGCCGGCTGAAATGGCCTCAGATGTCGTTGAGTTTGCTGCACTGGAACAACCAGCCGTGGATTCGGCTGCAGGATGTGCCGCACCTGCTGTCGAATGAAGAATCGGCACAACATGCGGTCAATGTGCCGTGGTGGAAAAAAGCGTCGCGAGTACTCCAGTCGTTATAGACAACCTAACCACGCTCGATATCGTCACTGCGCACTTCGTAGGTCGATTGCAGATTCAGCCAAAAATCGGGCGTGGTATTGAAGTGAGTGGCCAGCTTCCTGGCAAGATCCGGACTGACTCCCGTGCTCTGCGCTACAAGTTTTGTCAGTTCAATCTCGAAATCAGGAAGCTGGCAAGCAAGATCAGCCACCGTGGCGCCCAGTGGCTCAAGAAACTCCTGCTCAAGGATTTCTCCGGGATGAATCGAGCGCATTCCATTAGTGTTCATGTTCCCTTCTCCGGGTGGCTTGATCTGCTGTGATCATAAGCAGCACCCTCGAGCACACAAGAGCGCCCCCGCTATTCAGGCATTGGCCTTCATACATTTCGGAACAGTCCTACAAAAACTGCCTCTCACACCTGATTCGTAATCCCGTCTCTCTCCGTTACCTTCTGTGGTCAGATCTAGCAGGAGGTGTGTATGAGCCAAAAAAAAAGCGAAAGGCAAAACTGCTACATGTTGCAGCGTTTCACGCCGAAGCGCTTCGGCTGGTCGGAAATATATCGGCCAGCCAACGCCGCCTTTTTGAAGTCGCCGCCGCGCACGGCAAAGAACTTGAGCCAGTTGGTTTACTGGCCGGCAAACGAAGGTAGTCGGACAGGTGCCACGCGCAATACCGAATCAGAAAAAAAAGGCGTCCAACGGACGCCTTTTAGGTAATTTTGAGGAGTAGTCGCAGCGATTCTTTAGCTCCCAGCCTTGCGACCTTGGGTTCAGAATCCGATAGGCGAACCCATCGTCACTACTTCAGAGAAACCAGCTTTCTCTGCTGCCAAAAATGCGGGGGGGCCTTAGCTGGTGCCCAGTCCCGACGAATGCGCAGTTGCAGTCCTCAAAAACGATGACCCGTTAATGCCAACCTCTAGTCAATATTTCAAGTGTAAATCTTCCGTGAAACGCCCCATTTCGGAGCTTGCCAATCAATCACCTAGTGCCGCTGACTGGACAGCAATACGGAGGACAAATGAATCATGAGCTCGCAATCGAGGCGCAATGAATGTGGGCACTCTGAAAGCAAAAAAGGCGCCGTAGGCGCCTTTTTTTAATGTATTCAGGGCTGGTAGTCGCAGCGCTCGCTTAGCACGTCCGAGAAACCTCTCTCGGAAGGGGTCGAAAGCCACCATTGTTGCCGGTTGCCGCTACCACAGGATCCACGAATCCTGCACATCCACAGTATTGAGGCAATATCGTAATGAACCTCAACACCCCTGCTTTATAAGAGCCCTGGACCAAAATCTAGCAATTGCAGAGGGCCTATTCAACGAATAGCTGACTAATTCATTGACTAAATACTGCCAATCGGCGGACTGCAAAGAAGTCATTGATACGTCTTGTAAATCTCTGCTTGAGCACTGTATTCCAGCTCGACTACCCTTCAAAAACCGCAGGAAGCGGTTCTCCATCAGCTCAAGGAACGACCATGTCCCTCTCCATCGTCCACAGCCGCGCCCAGATTGGCGTGGATGCACCCGCCGTCACCGTGGAAGTCCATCTGGCCAACGGTTTACCTTCGCTGACGATGGTCGGCTTGCCCGAAACAGCCGTAAGGGAAAGCAAGGACCGCGTGCGCAGCGCGATCATCAATTCGGGTCTGCAATTTCCGGCGCGGCGTATCACCTTGAATCTCGCTCCCGCCGATTTGCCAAAGGACGGCGGACGATTCGATCTGGCGATTGCCCTGGGGATCCTGTCGGCCAGTGTCCAGGTGCCGACGCTGACGCTGGACGATGTGGAATGCCTTGGGGAATTGGCGCTGTCCGGTGCAGTGCGAGCGGTTCGAGGGGTATTGCCAGCGGCACTGGCCGCGCGCAAGGCCGGACGGACATTGTTGGTGCCGCGGGCCAATGCCGAAGAGGCGTGCCTGGCGTCGGGGTTGAAGGTGATTGCGGTGGATCATCTGCTGGAAGCCGTTGCGCATTTCAATGGTCATATGCCCATCGAGCCTTACATTTCGGATGGCTTGATGCACGCCAGCAAACCCTATCCCGACTTGAATGAAGTGCAGGGCCAACTCGCGGCCAAGCGAGCGTTGCTGATTGCGGCGGCGGGCGCGCATAACCTGCTGTTCAGCGGGCCACCGGGAACGGGGAAGACCCTGCTGGCGAGTCGTCTGCCGGGGTTGTTACCGCCATTGGCAGAAAGCGAGGCGCTGGAAGTCGCGGCGATTCAATCGGTCGCCAGTTGTGTGCCGTTGAGCCATTGGCCGCAGCGACCGTTTCGCCAACCCCATCACTCCGCTTCCGGGCCGGCACTGGTGGGTGGCGGCTCGAAACCTCAACCCGGTGAGATCACCCTTGCCCACCATGGCGTGCTGTTCCTCGATGAACTCCCGGAATTTGACCGCAAAGTATTGGAGGTATTGAGGGAGCCACTGGAATCCGGCCACATCGTGATCTCCCGCGCCAGGGACCGCGTACGCTTTCCGGCGCGTTTTCAGTTGGTCGCAGCGATGAATCCTTGCCCCTGTGGATATCTTGGCGAACCGAGTGGTCGCTGTTCCTGCACACCGGACATGGTCCAGCGTTATCGCAACAAGCTGTCGGGCCCGTTACTGGATCGTATCGACCTGCACCTGACCGTCGCACGGGAGGCCACGGCGCTGACCCCCTCGTCGAAGCCCGGCGATGACACGGCGACTGCCGCCGCGAGGGTTGCCGATGCCAGGGAGCGGCAACATAAACGCCAAGGCTGCGCCAATGCCTTCCTCGACCTGCCAGGCCTGCGCCGGCACTGCAAGTTATCCACAGCCGATGAAAACTGGCTGGAATCCGCCTGCGAGCGCTTGACCCTGTCGTTGCGGGCGGCCCATCGACTGCTCAAGGTAGCGCGCACCCTGGCGGACCTTGAGCAAGTTGATGGCATCACCCGTGAACATCTGGCTGAGGCGCTGCAGTACCGGCCAACCACTCACTGATGGCCTTACTCCTTGGTGAGATCCACCAACGGCACCTGCCGCACCTCGGTTTCCCGCCCATCCTGAATCTCGCTCACCCGCTTCAGCGCCTTATCCACAGCGCCCTTGTCCGCCAACAAGCTATAGCTGATCCGGAACTCCTTCTGCTCCTTCGGCCCAATCGTCGGCACCAGACCCAGTGGCCGTTGATACCGGCGGTTGTAGGAAAAGCTCGTTCCGGGCTCAAGACCCGTGACATAGCCCTGCCCTTGGGTATCGGTGTTTTTCCACAGGGAGAACACGGGCAACGTTTGGGTATTGAAGCCGACCGAGACACCCAGGCTGCCCGCCTTGTTGTGCAGCACGGTCAGCGTATCGCCCTTGGCGTCGGCATAGGGCACCACGTTGTAAACCGTTTCGTCGTAGTCCTTGGTCGGTGCGCGGTAGGTTTGCCAGTCCGGCAGATCGCCTTTGGCCTTGTCGTTGAATGGCGATACCTGTTTCACCGGCGCGACAAAGCGGGCGCCCTGCTCGAGGAATGGGGTGCTGAAGTTGCTGTGGTAGAGCGCTTGGTATTCTTTCGAATAGTCGCCGTTATTGCGCAGGGTATCGTTGAGGCTAAAGCTCGCACTGCCAGGTTCGGTAACCAATTCGGTCGCGACGGAGAAGTCGACTTTCTTGAACGCCTGCTCTTTCAGCTCGCCGCGCAGGCTGATGGCGTGCGGCGGTTTTTCGTCGATGTGCAGGGTGACTTTATTGGCCGGGATGTTGGCGGCGCGACCGTGCAGGGTCAACAGTTCGCCGTTGTCCATGCCGGGGTGGCCGACCCATTCGTAGCCGCAGCGGGTGACCAGTTCGTTGAAGCCTTCCAGCCAGCCCAGGCCGCCGCGACCGTTGAGTTCGATGAAGGATGGATTGACCACCTCCTTGACCGGCGAATCCCAGCCCATGCGCACATCGCCTACCGAGGCCTGCAGGACGTTCATCCCACGGGTCGGCACCACCGAGAGTTTCATGGTGCCGTTATCGATGTCGACGATGCTGACGCCTTCTTGCCGACCGCCGTGCAAGGTGCGCAGGGTAACGGAGAAGGGTTTATCGGTTTTCACGCCGAGTTGCTGACTGGTGATCTGCCAGTTCTGGGCGGCCTTGTCGGTATCGAGCAGGACGTAGTCCCAGGCCATGGCGTGGGAGGCGGCGGACAGTGCGCTGAGGGCAACGAAAAGTTTTAGCGGGGTCATGGCAGGAGCCTTTCTTGGAGTTGTGCCATTTTTATAGACTTGCTGAAACGATTCATCAAGTCTTATAGATAAGGTTCAGCCCAGACGCTCGACGTCCGGCAGCTCCATCGCCCGCACTTCGCCCTGCAGGAAATCGCTGAGCCGGCGCATACGCTCACCACCCGGTCGGGTTTTTGGCCAGACCAGGTAATATTTCTCACCACTGGCGACGGCCGTGGGCCAAGGTAAACTCAGACGTCCCTGTGCAACATCCTCCGCCACCATCAACAAATCCCCCATGGACACGCCGTACCCTCGGGCGGCAGCGATCATGCCCAGCTCCAGCGTGTCGAACACCTGCCCGCCCTTGAGCGACACCTGATCCGCCAGGCCCATGCGCTCCAGCCAGTTGCGCCAGTCACGGCGGTCCGGGGTCGGGTGCAGCAGTTCGGCATTGGCCAAGCGCGCGAGGTCCCACGGTTGATCGTTCAGAAGATTCGGCGCGCCGACGGGAATCAGCTCTTCTGGAAACAGGAAACTGGCCTCCCAGTCTGGAGGAAAATTGCCGTTGCTGAGGATGACGGCGCAGTCGAACGGCTCATGATTGAAGTCCACCGAGTCGACGTCCATCCAGGCGCTGGTCAGTTGCACCTCGTTGCCCGGTTGCAGATGGCGGAAACGGCTGAGCCGCGCCAGCAGCCAACGCATGGTCAGGGTGGACGGCGCTTTCATGCGCAGGATGTCATCTTCGGCGCGCAACGTATTGCAGGCTCGTTCCAGGGCCGTGAAGCCTTCGCGGATGCCGGGCAGGATCAGCCGCGCTGACTCGGTGAGTTGCAAATTGCGCCCGCTGCGGTGGAACAGCCGACAGGCGAAATGCTCTTCGAGCGTACGGATGTGCCGACTGACTGCACTCTGAGTGATCGACAATTCTTCGGCGGCGCGGGTGAATGAACTGTGCCGCGCCGCTGCTTCGAATGCGCGAAGGGCATATAAGGGAGGAAGACGACGGGACATCAGGAAGACTCCTACAACGTAATGAGACGAAGCTAACAGAAACTTCTTAGCATGAGTTTTAATCATGCCACCCATCCTTTTTATCCCTTTGTGAAATGCTCGCAAAGCGCCGAGAATCGACGCTCTCCTGCTAACTTTATCGATCGAGCGTGATGACCATGCAGCATCCAGCGCGCATTGAACTCTGGGCCATCCTGCGGCTGGCGGGGCCGTTGATTGCCTCGCAGTTGGCGCACATGTTGATGGTCCTCACCGACACTTTGATGATGGCGCGCCTGAGTCCCGAGGCACTCGCCGGCGGCGGCCTTGGCGCGGCCAGTTATTCGTTCGTGTCGATCTTCTGCATCGGCGTCATTGCGGCGGTCGGCACCCTGGTAGCGATCCGTCAGGGTGCCGGCGACATCGTCGGTGCGGCGCGCCTGACCCAGGCCGGCTTGTGGCTGGCGTGGTTGATGGCGCTGGTGGCGGGTTTGGCGCTGTGGAACCTCAAACCGCTGCTGTTGCTGTTCGGCCAGACCGAAACCAACGTCGAGGCGGCCGGGCAGTTCCTGTTGATCCTGCCGTTCGCCCTGCCCGGCTATTTGAGCTTCATGGCCCTGCGCGGTTTCACCAGCGCCATCGGCCGCGCGACGCCGGTGATGGTCATCAGCCTCGGCGGCACGGTGGCCAACTTTCTGCTCAATTATGCATTGATCACCGGTATGTTCGGCTTGCCGAAAATGGGCCTGGTGGGCATCGGCCTGGTGACGGCGATCGTTGCCAACCTCATGGCGCTGGCGCTCGCGCTGCACATCCGTCGGCATCCGGCCTACGACGCTTATCCTCTGCGCCAGGGCCTGTCGCGGCCCAACCGTCAGTATCTGAAGGAACTGTGGCGCCTCGGCCTGCCCATTGGCGGTACCTACGCGGTGGAAGTCGGGCTGTTTGCCTTCGCCGCGTTGTGCATGGGCACCATGGGCAGTACGCAGTTGGCGGCGCATCAGATCGCCCTGCAGATCGTCTCGGTGGCGTTCATGATTCCGGCGGGGCTCTCCTACGCGATCACCATGCGCATCGGCCAGCACTACGGTGCGGGGCAACTGTTGGGCGCACGGCTGGCCGGACGAGTCGGGATTGCTTTCGGGGCGGCCGCGATGCTGGGCTTTGCGATGGTCTTCTGGCTGCTGCCGAATCAGTTGATCGGCCTGTTCCTGGACCACAACGACCCGGCGTTCCGCGAGGTCATCAATCTGGCTGTGAGCCTGTTGGCGGTGGCGGCATGGTTCGAGCTGTTCGACGGCGTGCAAACCATTGCCATGGGCTGCATTCGCGGGCTCAAGGATGCCAAGACCACGTTCCTGGTCGGGTTGGGCTGCTATTGGCTGATCGGTGCGCCGGCCGCCTGGTGGATGGCGTTCCATTTGGATGGGGGACCGACCGGTGTCTGGTGGGGCCTGGCACTGGGGCTGGCGTGCGCGGCGGTGAGCCTGACGCTGGCGTTTGAGTGGAAGATGAAGCGGATGATTCGGCGGGAGCCGACCTCAGGGGCCAACTTCCAAATCGCCCAGGCCGACTGAGATCCCCTGTAGGAGCTGGCTTGCAGCGAAGGCGGTGTGTCAGACGACCCATATGTTGAATGACACACCGCTTTCGCTGGCAAGCCAGCTCCTACAGGAGTTGTGGCGGCCGTCGGACCGCCATGACCCTCTGGGTTGCGGTGGCCGTCAGATCCCCACATCCATCATCGGCTGCTGACCGCTGCCAAAACTCAGATACTCAATCAACTCCGCCAACGGCAACGGTTTGCTGATCAGATACCCCTGCACCTGATTACACCCAAACCCGCGCAACAGACTCAGCTGCTCCGGCGTTTCCACCCCTTCGGCGACCACTTCGAGATTGAGGTTGTGAGCCAGGTTGATCATCGCATGCACCAGTTTGCGATTTTCTTCGCGCTGTTCCATGCCGCCGACAAAGCTCTTGTCGATCTTCAGCAAGGCAATCGGCAGGCTGTTGAGGTGCACGAACGAAGAGAATCCGGTGCCGAAGTCGTCCAGGGAGAAGCGTACGCCCAGGCGCCCCAGGGCATCCATGGTCTGTTTCACCAGATCGCTGCGGCGCATGACCGCGGTTTCGGTCAGCTCGAACTCCAGCCACTGCGCCTCGACGCCGCGCTCGGCAATCAGCCGGCTCAGGGTCGACAGCAATTGGCTGTCCTGAAACTGGCGGAACGACAGGTTGATCGCCATGTGCAACGCCGGCAAACCCCGTTCGCGCAGCGCCTGCATGTCCCGCAAGGCGCGGGAAATCACCCAGTAACCGAGGGGCACGATCAAACCGCTTTGCTCGGCCAGCGGCACGAATTCGCTCGGTGGCAGCAAGCCGCGTTCCGCATGCCGCCAGCGCACCAGGGCTTCGAGGCCGACGATCTGCCCGTCCGCGAGGTTCAGTCGTGGTTGGTAGTGCAACTCCAGCTCATCGCGACGCAAGGCCCGGCGCAGCTCACTTTCGAGGTCAGCCATGCTGCGGGCATTGCGATTGATGCGCTCATTGAAGATGTGAAAGGTGCAGCCCTGTGTGCTCTTGGCCTGCTGCATGGCAATGTGCGCGTGCCACATCAGCGGGTCGGCACCGGCCTGGGCCCGGGCATGGGCAATACCGAGGCTGGAACCGATCAGCAGGCTTTCGCCGTCGATCCAATAGGGCTCGGCCAGCGCTTCGGTGATGCGTTCGGCCATCCACTCGGCGCGTTCGGGCGCGCGACGGGTGTCGATCAACAAGGCAAACTCATCGCTGCCCAACCGCGCCAGCTGATCGCCGGCTTCGAGTTGGCTTTTGAGCCGAGCGACCACTTGCAGGATCAATCGGTCACCGGCCTGATGACCGAGGGAGTCGTTGGCATGACGGAAGTTGTCGAGGTCGAGGTGGCCGAGCGCCAGGCCGCGGCCTTCGTTTTCCGCCAGGCGCGCTGCCAGCAAGGTCTGGAACCCCTGGCGATTGGCGATGCCGGTCAGCGGGTCTTGCTCGGCCAGGCGCTGCAGGGTGTTTTCCAGCAGGCCGCGCTCACGCACATGGCGCAGGCAACGGCGCAGCATGCCCGCATCCAGCAGATCGCGCACCAGCCAGTCGCTCACACCATCGGGCGGCGACAGCGGCTCATGTTCGAGCAGCAATACCGTCGGCAGATTGCAACGACCCGGCAGAGGCGCAAGCGCCGGGATCGTCAATAACACCGCGCTGCGGTTGTCATCGAACAGACGGCTGACCGACTCCCAACTCGGCGCACTGATCAGCACGACCGAGCTCCCCATCGGAGCCAGACACTCGCGCAACAACGCCGCCCACTCCGGCTCTTCGGCCAGCAGCAGCAAACGCAAGGGTTCGACGGGCGTAGACAAGCTGGCTCCCCAGACTCTGCAATGATGTAGGCGGCGGGCATTATGCAGCGCCGGTCATCAATGACCAAATGACATCGGTTGTTACGCAACCATGAACTCGAATGTCGAACCCTGGTCGCAAATTCACCGCGCATCCTGCGCGAAAGTAACAAAACCGGCAATCGGCGAAAGCGCACTGCGTCACAAGTCGGAGAGAGCAGCACAATTCGCTGAGCCTGTTAAAATGCCCGCCCATTTCGCAAACGACTCCCTTATTTCGTATGTCCCGACTCAATCCCCGGCAGCAAGAAGCCGTGAGCTACGTCGGCGGCCCTCTTTTGGTGCTCGCCGGCGCGGGCTCCGGCAAGACCAGCGTGATCACGCGCAAGATCGCGCACCTGGTCCAGAACTGCGGCATTCGCGCCCAGTACATCGTCGCCATGACCTTTACCAACAAGGCCGCGCGCGAGATGAAGGAACGGGTCGGCACCCTGCTCAAGGGCGGCGAAGGCCGCGGCCTGACGGTGTGCACCTTTCACAACCTGGGCCTGAACATCATCCGCAAGGAACATGTTCGCCTGGGCTACAAGCCGGGCTTTTCGATCTTTGACGAGACCGACGTCAAAGCCTTGATGACCGACATCATGCAGAAGGAATACTCGGGCGACGACGGTGTCGACGAGATCAAGAACATGATCGGCTCTTGGAAAAACGACCTGATCCTGCCGCCCGAAGCCCTGGAAAATGCGCGCAACCCCAAGGAACAGACCGCCGCCATCGTCTATACCCACTATCAGCGCACGCTCAAGGCGTTCAATGCGGTGGACTTCGACGACCTGATCCTGCTGCCGGTAAAACTTTTTCAGGAACACGCCGACATCCTGGAAAAGTGGCAGAACAAAGTCCGCTACCTGCTGGTGGACGAATACCAGGACACCAACGCCAGCCAATATCTGCTGGTGAAGCTGCTGATCGGCACCCGCAACCAATTCACCGTGGTCGGCGACGATGACCAGTCGATCTACGCCTGGCGCGGCGCCCGCCCGGAAAACCTGATGTTGCTCAAGGACGATTACCCGTCCCTGAAAGTCGTCATGCTCGAGCAGAACTACCGCTCCACCAGTCGCATCCTGCGCTGCGCCAACGTGCTGATCTCGAATAACCCGCACGAGTTCGAAAAGCAGCTGTGGAGTGAAATGGGGCACGGCGACGAGATCCGGGTGATCCGCTGCCGCAACGAAGACGCCGAAGCCGAGCGCGTGGCCGTGGAAATCCTCAGCCTGCATTTGCGCACCGATCGGCCGTACAGCGATTTCGCGATCCTGTATCGCGGTAACTACCAGGCCAAGTTGATCGAGCTGAAGTTGCAGCATCACCAGGTTCCTTACCGATTGTCCGGCGGCAACAGCTTTTTCGGACGTCAGGAAGTGAAAGACCTGATGGCTTACTTCCGCCTGATCGTGAACCCGGATGACGATAACGCCTTCCTGCGGGTGATCAACGTCCCACGCCGGGAAATCGGTTCGACCACGCTGGAAAAGCTGGGCAACTACGCCACCGAGCGAAAAATCTCGATGTACGCCGCCACCGACGAAATCGGCCTGGGCGAACACCTGGATGCCCGTTTCACCGATCGCCTGTCGCGCTTCAAGCGCTTCATGGACAAGGTTCGCGAGCAATGCGCCGGCGAAGACCCGATCTCGGCGCTGCGCAGCATGGTCATGGACATCGACTACGAAAACTGGCTGCGCACCAACAGCTCCAGCGACAAGGCCGCCGACTACCGCATGGGTAACGTGTGGTTCCTGATCGAGGCGTTGAAGAACACGCTCGAGAAAGACGAAGAAGGCGAGATGACTGTCGAAGACGCCATCGGCAAACTCGTGCTGCGCGACATGCTGGAGCGTCAGCAGGAAGAGGAAGACGGCGCCGAAGGCGTGCAGATGATGACCTTGCACGCCTCCAAGGGCCTGGAATTTCCCTACGTGTTCATCATGGGCATGGAAGAGGAAATCCTCCCGCACCGCTCCAGCATCGAAGCCGACACCATCGAGGAAGAACGCCGCCTGGCCTACGTCGGGATTACCCGTGCGCGCCAGACCCTGGCCTTCACCTTCGCCGCCAAGCGCAAGCAATACGGCGAGATCATCGACTGCGCGCCGAGCCGCTTCCTGGATGAGCTGCCGCCGGACGACCTGGCCTGGGAAGGCACCGACGACACCCCCGTTGAAGTCAAAGCCGTCCGTGGCAATACCGCATTGGCGGATATACGCGCGATGTTAAAGCGCTAAAATTGACTACTTTTTAACCAGCCCTGGACGCACAGGCGTCATTAGAGGAACGCTTCATGGAAGCACTGCACAAGAAAATCCGCGAAGAAGGCATCGTGCTTTCCGACCAGGTCCTGAAAGTCGACGCCTTTCTGAACCACCAGATCGACCCGGCCCTGATGAAGCTGATCGGCGATGAATTTGCCTCGCTGTTCAAGGACTCGGGCATCACCAAGATCGTCACCATCGAGGCCTCGGGCATTGCCCCGGCGATCATGACCGGTCTGAACCTCGGCGTGCCGGTGATTTTCGCGCGCAAGCATCAGTCCCTGACCCTGACCGAAAACCTGCTGTCGGCGACCGTCTACTCGTTTACCAAGCAGACCGAAAGCACCGTGGCGATCTCCCCGCGCCACCTGACCAGCAGCGACCGCGTGCTGATCATCGATGACTTTCTGGCCAATGGTAAGGCGTCGCAAGCGCTGATTTCGATCATCAAACAGGCCGGCGCTACCGTCGCGGGTTTGGGAATCGTGATCGAGAAGTCGTTTCAGGGTGGGCGTGCGGAGCTGGATGCGCAGGGTTATCGGGTTGAGTCGTTGGCTCGCGTTCAGTCGCTGGTTGGCGGCGTCGTGACCTTCATCGAATAAAGCCCTCACACCGCACCCCCTGTAGGAGCTGGCTTGCCAGCGAAAGCGGTGTGTCAGTCGACACATGTATTAACTGACCCACCGCCTTCGCTGGCAAGCCAGCTCCTACAGGGGTTTGAGTGGGCGGTTATTGCGCAGTGGCCTTCAGGCCGGTGAGTAGTAACCGCTGAAACAAATCCTCTTTCATCCCTTGCGGGTCAGTCAGCTGCATCCGTTCCAGATGCCCGGGAAACGCCGACGGCTCTGGCGCATCCAAGGCAGCCTTACCCAACTCCAGAATCTGCGTGAGCTTGAACTTGCTCTTCAACCAATTCAGCGCCCGCAACACATCCCGTTCCACCTCGGTGAAATCACACCCCAGCGGATACTCCGGAAACAGATTCGGATGTAGCGCCTGAATCGCCTGCAAACGCTGCGGATTGTTTTGCGCAAACCGTGGATCGAGGCGGAAGTTCTTCGGCAACTTGCCAACGTTCTGCGCCTGCTCGATCAACCCCGGCTGAAAGCGTGAATCGCTGATGTTCAGCAAGGCCTCGATCACTGCCGCATCCGTCTTGCCGCGCAAATCGGCGATGCCGTATTCGGTCACCACGATGTCCCGAAGGTGCCGCGGGATCGTGCAATGGCCGTATTCCCAGACGATGTTCGAACTGACGTCACCCCCCGACTCGCGCCAGCTGCGCAGTAGCAGCACCGAACGCGCACCTTCCAGCGCATGGCCCTGGGCGACAAAGTTGTACTGCCCGCCCACACCGCTGAGCACCCGCCCGTCTTCCAGCTGATCCGCCACCCCGGCGCCCAGCAGGGTCATGGTGAATACGGTATTGATAAAGCGCGCATCGAGGCGCTGCAGACGCTTGAGCTCTTCCTGACCATAAAGCTCGTTGATGTAGCTGATGCGGGTCATATTGAATTCGAGCCGCTTGCTCTGGGGCAACGCCCGCAGGCGTTCATAAAAACTGCGCGGCCCGAGGAAAAAGCCACCATGCACCGAGATGCCGTCGCTTTGCGCGGCTTCATCCAGGGTGCCGGCATTCGCCTGTTGCTGGGTCGGCACATCGGGGTAGACCTTGCGCCGCACGATCCCGGCATCCGCCAGCACCAGCAAGCCGTTGACGAACATCTCGCTGCAGCCGTAAAGGCCCTTGGCAAAGGGTTCGACGCCGCCTTCACGGTCGATCAGTTGCGCCCACTGGCTGAGATTGATGTCCGCGAGCAATGCCTTGTAGCCGTCATTGTCAGCTTGTCGCGCCAGCAACGCGGCGGTCAGGGCATCGCCCATGGCGCCGATGCCGATCTGCAAGGTACCGCCATCGCGCACCAGCGTGCTGGCATGCAGGCCAATGAAGTGATCCTGAAAACCCACCGGCATGTTCGGCGTGGAGAACAGCGTGGTGCTGTCTTTCTCGTCAATCAACAGGTCGAAGGCATCAATGCCCATTTCCGCGTCGCCGGGCATGTACGGCAAGTCGTTGTGCACCTGTCCCAACAGCAGAATCGTCTCCCCTGCCGCACGGCGCTTGGCGATCATCGGCAACAGGTCGAGGGTGATGTCCGGGTTGCAGCTCAGGCTCAGGCGGTCGGGATGCTCGCTGTGACTGGCCACCAATTGCGCCACCAGGTTCAAGCCGGCGGCGTTGATGTCCCGGGCGGCGTGACTGTAGTTGCTGCTGACGTAATCTTGCTGCGCCGGTGCGCTGTTGAGCAGGCTGCCAGGCTGCAGGAAGAATTGCTGGATGCGAATGTTCGACGGCAGGTTGTCCTGGTGCAGACCCGCAAGGAAATCCAGTTCCGGATAGTCGCCGAACACCCGTTCGATGAAGGGTTCCAGGAAGCGCTTTTGCAGGCCGTCGCCTAACGCCGGGCGGCCGAGGCACAGGGCGGTGTACATGGTCAGTTGCCGTTCGGGCAATTGTGCAATGCGTTGAAACAGCGCGTTGACGAAGTGGTTGGGTTTGCCCAGGCCAAGGGGCAGGCCCATGTGGATATGCGCCGGCAATCGTGCCAACACGTCATCGACCGCCTGCTCGATAGAACACAGCTGCACCATCTGATCCTCCCTTACGTTCCGTGAATGGGGTTGGACCGGACTTGCCGGGCCTTTGCTGCAAAGAATAGTCCCAAGGGCAAATCGCAGGCACAAAAAAGCCGCTCGCAAGCGGCATGATGTCCACTGTAGGAGCGAGCTTGCTCGCGATGGTCGGTAACGATGACGCGTGTTAACTGGTTAACCGCGGCGGTCTTGAATCCATCGCGAGCAAGCTCGCTCCTACAATTCGTTTGTAAGCGGCTTTTTTGCGAATGATGAAGCCTTACTTCAGGCCGGACATCTTCTGGATGGCGCCCTTGAGGTCGTCATCGGAGCAATCGGCGCAGGTGCCTTTAGGCGGCATCGCGTTGATCCCGGAGATCGCCTTTGCCAGCAAACCATCAAGACCGCCTTCCTTCTTGGCGCGCTCGCCCCAAGCGGCGGCATCGCCAACTTTCGGCGCGCCCAACAGGCCGGTGCCGTGGCAAGCATTGCAATGTTTCGCAATCACCGAGTCTGGAGTCTTGGCATCACCGCCACCCGCAGAAGCGGCCACTTCCATGCCCTTGCACTCTTGCCCCTGAACACAAACCTTGCCGACTGGTTCAAGGCGTTTTGCAATATCGTCGTTAGTCGCAGCTTGCGCGCTGACTGCCCATAGGGCCAATACGGTTGCTGGTGCAGCCAGCATTTTCATAATTAGATTCACGCGTTCACCCTCAATGGTGGCTAGTCACGCCCACGGCCACGGTTCGCAGGCGGGCGCAAGTATAACGGTAAGCCCGCCACACTGAAACAACCCCAAAGTCGAAGGGGTCTTGTCGTGCAGCGGAAAAACAGTCCGGGCACCTCCGCCATGCTGGCAGGGCGCCTCTTTTGTTAAAAGTTCGCGGGTGTAGCTGCGCTGATTAGTCGCGCCGGCGCATCGAACGGATTGCGAAAACGATGCGGCTTGGTGCTTTCAAAGTAGTAGCTATCGCCGGCTTCGAGTACAAAAGTTTCCAGCCCGACCACCAGTTCCAGTCTGCCTTCGAGCAAAATCCCGGTTTCCTCGCCCTCGTGGGTGAGCATCTCGTCACCGGTGTCGGCGCCTGGCGGATAGATTTCATTGAGGAAGGCGATAGCCCGGCTCGGGTGGGCCCGGCCGACCAGCTTCATGGTCACTGCGCCATCGGAAATGTCGATCAGCTCGTTAGCCTTGTAGACGATCTGAGTCGGTTTTTCCTGCAGGATCTCTTCGGAAAAGAACTCGACCATGGACATGGGAATCCCGCCCAGTACCTTCCTCAGCGAACTGATCGAGGGGCTGACGCTGTTCTTCTCGATCATCGAAATGGTGCTGTTGGTGACACCCGCCCGTTTGGCGAGTTCACGCTGGGAAAGGCCCTTGAGCTTACGGATGGATTGCAGTCGTTCACCGACGTCCAAGCTTGCGCCTCCAGGATTCAGGTTATTGGAATATTGAGCGTTATCATGGCGACAGCGTTCAGTATTTACAACACTTTGGCCTGAATCCTGTGCGGCGAGGCGACTTTCGGTCCGGGGTGCCTTGGGCTAAACCCCGGAATAGAGCTTCGGCACCCGGTGCAGGTTGCAGAATATCTGGTAAGGAATCGTGTCGGCGGCCTTGGCCACGTCGCTGGCGAGGATATTTTTGCCCCACAATTCCACGGTCGAACCCAGGCCCGCTTGCGGCACATCGGTCAAATCGATGCAGAGCATGTCCATTGACACCCGCCCGATCAATTGGCTGCGCTGGCCGGCGACCATCACCGGGGTGCCGGTCGGCGCCTGACGTGGATAGCCATCGGCGTAACCCATGGCCACCACGCCAACGCGCATCGGTTTGGCGGTGATGAACTTCGCGCCATAACCGATCGGCTCGCCGGCCGGCAGTTCACGCACGCAAATCACTTTCGATTCGAGGGTCATCACCGGTTGCAGGCGTGATGCCACGGCATTGGCTTCTTCGAAGGGTGTAGCACCATAGAGCATGATGCCCGGGCGCACCCAATCACTCGGAATCTGCGGCCAACCGAGCACCGCCGGCGAGTTGCGCAGGCTGACCTCGGCGGACAAGCCCTGGCGCGCGGCTTCAAAGACGGCCACTTGCTCGGAGCTGGCTGGACTGTGCAGCTCATCGGCCCGGGCGAAGTGGCTCATCAGCACGATCTTCGCGACCTTGCCGCTGGCCAGCAACCGTTGATAGGCCGCCTGATAATCCTTCGGATGCAGGCCGACCCGGTGCATGCCCGAATCGAGCTTGAGCCAGACCGTGATCGGCTTGCTCAGTGCGGCCTTCTCGATGGCGTCAAGCTGCCACAGCGAATGCACCACGCACCAGAAGTCATGCTCGATGATCAGCGACAGCTCATCGGCTTCGAAAAAACCCTCGAGCAGCAACACCGGCGCACGAATGCCGGCGGCGCGCAGCTCCAGGGCCTCTTCGATGCAGGCCACGGCGAACCCGTCCGCCTCGGCTTCCAGTGCCTGGGCGCAACGCACTGCGCCATGGCCATAGGCATCGGCCTTGATCACCGCGAGGGCGCGGGCACCCGAGACTTCACGGGCGATCTGGTAGTTGTGACGCAGGGCTTGAAGGTCGATCAGGGCACGGGCAGGACGCATGGCGGCAGACTTCTGGTCGGTCAATGGGAAGAAAAACCGGCGCTGGCTGAGGGTATAAACCGCCTGCAGCGCCGGGAGAGGGATCGTTCCGAGCTACTCCTTTCAGAGCAGTTACTTCAGAGCCATCACGGCAGAGCCGCTACAACCGACAGCTCCACCAGGATTTGCGGTTCGCACAGCTTTGATTCAACCGTCGCGCGAGCCGGTGCGACGCCTTTTGGCAGCCACTTGTCCCAGACCGCATTCATGCCTTCGAAGTGCGCTTCAATGTCTTTCAGGTAGATCGTCACCGACAACAGACGGCTCTTGTCGGTCCCGGCCAAGTCCAGCAAACGCTCGATGTTGGCGAGGGTTTCACGGGTCTGCTGTTCAATCCCGGCACTCATGTCGTCGCCGACTTGCCCTGCCAGATAGACGGTGCCGCTGTGGACAACGATCTGGCTCATGCGCTCATTGGTGAGCTGGCGCTGGATTGACATGTTTTGCGGACTCCTGGGTTTTGCTTCCATAACGGGAAATATCGAGGCCTTCGGCGCTGATCTGCGGCGTTTTCTTCGCCATCAGGTCAGCCAGCAAACGACCGGAGCCGCACGCCATGGTCCAGCCGAGCGTGCCGTGACCGGTGTTCAGGAACAGGTTCTTGAACGGAGTGGCGCCAACGATCGGCGTGCCATCCGGTGTGGTCGGACGCAGGCCGGTCCAGAAACTCGCCTGGGTCAGATCGCCGCCCTGAGGATAGAGGTCATTGACGATCATCTCCAGGGTTTCGCGTCGACGCGGGTTCAGCGACAGGTCAAAACCGGCGATTTCAGCCATGCCGCCCACGCGGATACGGTTGTCGAAACGGGTGATCGCGACCTTGTAGGTCTCGTCGAGGATAGTCGAAGTCGGCGCCATCGCCGGGTTGGTGATCGGCACAGTCAAGGAATAACCCTTGAGCGGATACACCGGCGCCTTGATGCCCAGCGGCTTGAGCAGTTGCGGCGAGTAGCTGCCCAGCGCCAGTACATAGCGATCGGCGGTTTCCAGCTTGCCGTCGATCCAGACACCATTGATGCGATCACCGGCGTAGTCGAGGCGCTGAATGTCCTGTTCGAAGCGGAATTCCACACCCAGCTTGGTCGCCATTTCGACCAGACGGGTGGTGAACATCTGGCAGTCGCCAGTCTGGTCGTTCGGCAGGCGCAGGGCACCGGCGAGGATGTCGGTGACGCTGGCCAGCGCCGGCTCAACCCGGGCAATGCCGGCACGGTCGAGCAGTTCGAACGGCACGCCGGACTCTTTCAGTACGGCGATGTCTTTCCAGGCGCCGTCGAGCTGAGCCTGGGTACGGAACAGTTGGGTCGTACCGAGGCTGCGGCCTTCGTAGGCAATGCCGGTTTCGGCGCGCAACTCGTCGAGGCAGTCACGGCTGTACTCGGACAGACGGACCATGCGCTCCTTGTTCACCGCATAACGGCTGGCGGTGCAGTTGCGCAGCATCTGCGCCATCCACAGGTATTGATCGATGTCGGCGGTGGCCTTGATTGCCAGCGGTGCGTGGCGCTGCAACAGCCATTTGATGGCCTTGAGCGGCACACCCGGCGCGGCCCACGGCGAGGCATAACCCGGCGATACCTGCCCGGCGTTGGCGAAACTGGTCTCCATGGCCGCAGCCGGCTGACGGTCCACCACCACCACTTCAAACCCGGCGCGGGCCAGATAATAAGCACTGGTCGTACCGATGACGCCGCTACCCAAGACCATAACGCGCATTTTCATATCCCTCATCGCGGCTTGCCGCTGACGTTTATTGTTCAGACCGTTGATGCTGGCAGTGTAAAAAAGATTAGCCAGTGCTTTTCACTGTATAAATGCCTATATTTGGCGACAATTCTCGGCAAAAACCCTTTTCACGGAGGCGCATCCCCTATGCGTACCAACACTCAGACCAAACGTGAGCTGGACAAGATCGACCGCAATATCCTGCGGATCCTGCAAGCGGACGGGCGGATCTCCTTCACCGAGCTCGGGGAAAAGGTCGGGCTCTCGACCACGCCCTGTACCGAGCGGGTCCGGCGCCTGGAGCGCGAAGGGATCATCATGGGTTACAACGCGCGGCTCAATCCGCAGCACCTCAAGGGCAGTCTGCTGGTGTTCGTCGAGATCAGTCTCGACTACAAATCCGGCGATACCTTCGAAGAGTTCCGACGCGCAGTGCTGAAACTGCCTCACGTGCTGGAGTGCCATCTGGTGTCAGGGGATTTCGACTATTTGGTGAAAGCGCGGATTTCCGAGATGGCTTCGTACCGCAAACTGCTGGGCGATATTCTGCTCAAGCTGCCCCATGTGCGCGAATCCAAGAGCTATATCGTGATGGAAGAGGTGAAGGAGAGCTTGAATCTGCCGATTCCGGATTGAGGGTCTGACTCAGAGGGATTTGTTGCCTGAGCGGACGCTTTCGCGAGCAAGCCCGCTCCCACAATGGAATGCATTTCAACTGTGGGAGCGGGCTTGCTCGCGAATGAAGGCGACTCGGTTTCCCCTTAGACAAGCACCTGCCGGGTCGACGCCATGTACTCATGAATCTGTTTCTCGACCCGCGGATGAATCAACTCCACCGGCCCGCGCCCATTAGGGCATGGCAAGGTCTTGGTAGTGCCGAACAGCCGACAGATCAACGGCCGCTCGTCATACACGGTGCAGCCGTCAGGCCCCAGGTGGACGCAATTGAGCTCATCCATCGCCGCGTCCTGCTCGGCCCGGGTCTTGCGCGGCAGGCGGGACATTTCTTCCGGCGAGGTGGTCACCGGTCCACAGCAGTCATGGCAACCGGGCACGCACTCGAACGAGGGAATCTGCTGGCGCAGCGTGCGAATTTTCTGGCTGTTGCAGCTCATCGAAGCATTGACCGAATGCGGGATAGACCGGGATTCTGACGCAAAAACCGCGATCCAGACAGCAACAACCGACCAGTGTTGCCCGTAACGGAAGGTCAGGCTTATGCTCCGTCAAATTTTCTATACACCCGAATCAGGAACACGCACATGAATGCCCGTGCTCAGCAACCTGTCCCAAGCCATCGGCACACGGCGTCCTATTACGCCGCCAGCAGTCTGCCGCAGCCTGATCACCCGGTGCTGCAAGGCGACCTGGTGGCCGATGTGTGCGTGGTCGGTGGCGGGTTCTCCGGATTGAACACGGCGCTCGAGCTGGCCGAGCGCGGCCTGAGCGTAGTGCTGCTCGAAGCCCACAAGATTGGTTGGGGCGCCAGCGGGCGCAACGGCGGGCAATTGATTCGCGGCGTTGGCCATGGGCTCGATCAATTCGCCAACGTAATCGGTGCAGACGGCGTGCGTCAGATGAAACTCATGGGGCTGGAAGCGGTGGAAATCGTCCGACAACGGGTCGAGCGTTTTCAGATTCCCTGCGACCTGACCTGGGGTTACTGCGATCTCGCCAACAAGCCTCGCGACCTGGAAGGCTTTGCCGCAGACGCCGAAGAACTGCGCAGCCTCGGCTACCGTTACGAAACCCGGTTGCTGCAAGCCAACGAAATGCACTCGGTAGTGGGTTCCAGCCGTTATGTGGGTGGCCTGATCGACATGGGCTCGGGGCATTTGCATCCGCTCAATCTGGCCTTGGGCGAAGCCGCCGCCGCACAGCAACTGGGGGCGAAACTGTTCGAGCGCTCGGCCGCCACCCGCATCGAATACGGCCCAGAGGTCAAGGTCCATACCCTCCAGGGCTCGGTTCGCGCCAAGACGCTGGTGCTGGGCTGCAACGCCTACCTCAATGATCTCAACCCCGAACTCAGCGGCAAGGTGCTGCCCGCCGGCAGTTACATCATCGCCACCGAACCCTTGAGCGAAGCACTGGCCCACTCGCTGCTGCCGCAAAACATGGCGGTCTGTGATCAGCGGGTGGCGCTGGATTACTACCGACTTTCGGCGGATCGACGTTTGCTGTTCGGCGGCGCGTGTCATTATTCAGGACACGACCCGAAGGACATCGCCGCCTACATGCGCCCGAAGATGCTGGAGGTGTTCCCGCAACTGGCCGGGGTGAAGATCGACTATCAATGGGGCGGGATGATCGGCATCGGTGCCAATCGCCTGCCGCAGATCGGCCGGCTCAAGGATCAGCCGAATGTGTATTACGCCCAGGCTTATTCCGGTCACGGGGTGAATGCCACGCACCTGGCGGGCAAGTTGTTGGCTGAGGCGATCAGCGGGCAGCACAGTGGTGGGTTCGATCTGTTTGCCCGGGTGCCGCACATTACCTTTCCGGGCGGCAAGCATTTGCGGTCGCCGTTGTTGGCGTTGGGGATGTTGTGGCATCGGCTTAAGGAGTTGGTCTGAGGGATTTGTTGCGTTTTTGCGGGCGCCTTCGCTGGAAGCCTGCTCCTACAGGGGGTTGCGTGTGGGTCACAGATCTTCTGTCACGCGCGGTCCCCTGTAGGAGCTGGCTTGCCAGCGAATGGATCTAAAAAACACTGCAAGAATCAGATCCGCCAAAACGGCTTAAGCCCCTCCTCCCGCGCCTGCTCCCGACTCAACCCCACATCCCTGAGTTGCTCCGGCGTGAGCGTGAGCAACGCCTTGCGTGTGTGCAAACGATGCCAGAACAGACCCCAGCGACCCAAGCCGGACGGTGCGTTGCGCAGGATCGTCTCGCATGCTCGGTGATTTTGCCCTGCCGCCAGTTCCTGACTGCGTAACGTCAGTCGCACATCGCTTAAGCCATTCATATTGATCGCTCCTGTTTACTTGGGTCACCAGAGCTTTCATGATGCGTGGACGGCGAAAAGCATTACAGATTCAACAGAAAACTATTAAGTCCATACAGATTCGTTGTTTTGCCCTCTGAATCGCAATTTTTCGCCTCATCTGTATGGGTTTGCCTAATGAACCACACCGAGACAGCGCCATGACCCTCTACGTCAACCTTGCCGAGCTGCTCGGCACGCGTATCGAACAGGGCTTCTATCGCCCGGGTGACCGGCTGCCGTCGGTGCGGGCGTTGAGCGTCGAGCACGGCGTCAGCCTGAGCACCGTGCAGCAGGCTTATCGGGTGCTGGAAGACAGCGGCCTGGCGATGCCGAAACCCAAGTCGGGCTATTTCGTGCCGGTGAGTCGAGCGCTGCCGGAGTTGCCGGCGATTGGCCGTCCGGCGCAACGGCCGGTGGATATTTCGCAATGGGATCAGGTCCTGGAGTTGATTCGCGCGGTGCCACGCAAGGACGTGGTGCAACTGGGTCGCGGCATGCCGGACATCACCACGCCGACCATGAAACCGCTGCTGCGCGGCCTCGCACGGATCAGCCGGCGGCAGGACATGCCCGGCCTGTATTACGACAACATCCACGGCACCCTCGAACTGCGCGAACAGATCGCCCGCCTGATGCTCGACTCCGGCTGCCAGTTGAGCGCCAGCGACCTGGTGGTCACCACCGGTTGCCACGAAGCGCTGTCGACCAGCATCCGTGCCATTTGCGAGCCGGGAGACATCGTCGCCGTGGATTCACCCAGCTTTCATGGCGCCATGCAGACCCTCAAGGGCCTGGGCATGAAAGCCCTGGAAATCCCCACCGACCCGCTCACCGGGATCAGCCTCGACGCGCTGGAACTGGCACTGGAGCAATGGCCGATCAAGGCCATACAGTTGACCCCCAACTGCAACAACCCGTTGGGCTACATCATGCCGGAACCGCGAAAACGCGCGTTGTTGAACCTGGCACAGCGCTTTGACGTGGCGATCATCGAGGATGATGTGTATGGCGAACTGTCCTACACCTACCCGCGGCCGCGCACGATCAAGTCCTTCGACGAGGACGGCCGCGTCCTGCTCTGCAGCTCCTTTTCCAAGACCCTGGCACCGGGCCTGCGCATCGGCTGGGTGGCACCGGGGCGTTATCTGGAGCGGGTGCTGCACATGAAATACATCAGCACTGGCTCCACCGCGCCACAACCACAGATCGCCATTGCCGAATTCCTCAAGGCCGGGCACTTCGAGCCGCATTTGCGGCGGATGCGCAGCCAATACCAACGCAATCGCGACGCCATGATCGACTGGGTCACGCGCTATTTTCCGGCGGGCACCCGCGCCAGTCGCCCGCAAGGCAGTTTCATGCTCTGGGTCGAACTGCCAGAGGGCTTCGACACCCTGAAACTCAATCGCGCCTTGCATGACCAGGGCGTACAGATTGCCGTCGGCAGCATCTTTTCCGCTTCGGGCAAGTACCGCAATTGCCTGCGGATGAACTACGCTGCCAAACCAACACCACAGATAGAAGAAGCGGTGCGCCGGGTCGGCGCTGCGGCAATCAGGCTGCTGGCGGAAACAGACAGCTGCACCGACTGACCTTTCTCTGGGAATCGGCGTCCTATGCCGACAACGGCCGCCAATCGGAACAATCCTACGTGAGATCCAGACTGCCCCTGCTTGCGCTTCTCCTTCTCACTTCCTTGCTTGGCGGTTGCGCCAGCTTCGACGTTCAACGCGAACCGAGCCAGGCGCTGCCTGCCAGCGACTCGGCGTTTGGTCGCTCGATCCAGACTCAGGCGGCGCCCCATGAGGGCAAATCCGGATTTCGCTTGCTGTCCAACAGCAGTGAAGCCTTCACTGCCCGCGCCGAACTGATTCGCAACGCCCAAAGCAGCCTCGATCTGCAGTACTACATTGTCCATGACGGGATCAGCACCCGGATGCTGGTGGAAGAACTGCTCAAGGCTGCCGACCGCGGTGTGCGGGTGAGGATCCTGCTCGACGACACCACCAGCGACGGTCTGGACTGGACCATCGGCACGCTGGCAGCGCATCCGCAGATCGAGATCCGCTTGTTCAATCCGCTGCACCTGGGCCGTGCCACGGGCGTGACGCGCGCCATGGGCCGGCTGTTCGACCTGTCGTTGCAACACCGGCGCATGCACAACAAGTTGTGGCTGGCGGATAACAGCGCGGCGATCGTGGGCGGGCGCAATTTGGGCGACGAGTATTTCGATGCCGAGCCTAACCTGAATTTTACCGACATCGACATGCTCGGCATCGGTCCGGTCGCCGAACAACTCGGACACAGCTTCGATCAATACTGGAACAGTGCGCTGAGTAAACCGATCGATGAGTTTCTGTCGCGCAAACCGACGCAGAGGGACCTGCAGAACAGCCGGACCCGCCTGGAAGAATCGCTGGAAGAAACGCGCAAACAGAATCATGCGCTGTATCAACAACTGATGACCTTCACCACCAACCCACGCATGGATATCTGGCGCCGTGAGTTGATCTGGGCCTGGAACCAGGCGTTGTGGGATGCACCCAGCAAAGTACTGTCCAAGGGTGAACCCGATCCGCATTTGCTGCTGACCACGCAATTGGCACCTGAACTGACGGGTGTCAGCAAAGAGCTGATCATGATTTCGGCGTACTTCGTGCCCGGTCAGCCGGGGTTGGTTTACCTCACCGGCCGGGCCGATGCCGGGGTGTCGGTGAGCTTGTTGACCAACGCCCTCGAAGCCACCGACGTACCGGCAGTGCATGGCGGCTACGCGCCCTATCGCAAGGCGTTGCTGGAACATGGGGTGAAACTCTACGAATTGCGCCGCCAGCCCGGCGAAGGTGGCGGCAGCGGGCCAGTCTTCTACAGCCGCTCTTACCGGGGCTCCGATTCCAGCCTGCACAGCAAGGCGATGATTTTCGACCAGCAGAAAGCATTCATCGGTTCGTTCAATTTCGATCCGCGCTCGGTACTGTGGAACACAGAGGTTGGCGTGCTGGTAGACAGCCCGGAACTGGCCGCATACGTGCAAAAAGCGGCACTGGAGGGTATGGCGCCGGCGCTGAGCTATCAGGTGAAGCTGGAGAATGACCAGGTCGTCTGGGTGACTGAAGACGACGGCAAAATGCACGTCTTGACCAAAGAGCCGGGGAGCTGGTGGCGGCGGTTCAACGCCTGGTTCAGCACGGCGGTCGGCCTGGAGCGCATGTTGTAACCCTGTAGGTGGCTGACTGGCAGTTTTGCGTCAAGCAGGCTCGGCGACTGCGCCAAACGCCCCTTGCCGCGACAGCAGAATCACCAATCCGAACGCCCCGGCCGCCATCAACAACGGCAACGCATGCCCGCTGATCCACTGACTGCCGGCACCGGCCGCCAACGGGCCGATCAGGCAACCGATCCCCCACAGCTGTGCAATATGCGCGTTGGCGCGCACCAGGGCGTCGTCGCGATAGCGTTCGCCGATCAGGATCAGGGACAAGGTGAACAGGCCGCCGGCACTGGCGCCGAACAACACCCACAGGGGCCAGATCAGCAGCGTGTCGATCAGCAACGGGATCGCCAGGCTCGACACCAGCAAAACGACCGCACAGCCGGTAAACAGCGTGCGCCGCGACAAGCGATCGGCCAACGCGCCAATCGGCAACTGCAGCAACGCATCGCCCACCACCACCGTGCTGACCATCGCCAAGGCAATGTCGGTGGAGAAGCCTTGCCGCAGGCAATAGACCGGCAGCAGAGTCAGGATCATCGCCTCAAACGCGGCAAACAATGACACCGCCCAGGCAATCGCCGGCAGGCCACGGCAGAAGCCCAGCAAGTCCCTGAAGGTCACGCTGCAGGCTTCGCTGGTCGGTGCACCGCTGCGACCCAGCAAGAGAAACGGTGCCGCGGTCAACAAACCGACGCCGACCCAGAATCCGTAATCATGCTCAGTGCCCACCACGCCCAGCAGCAACGGCCCGGCCAGCTGACTCAATGCGTAGCTGCTGCCATACAGCGCCACCAATCGGCCGCGCCATTGCTCGACCACCAATTGGTTGATCCAGCTTTCACCAAGAATGAACACGAGGGTCAGGATCACCCCGATCATCAGCCGCAGCACCAGCCACACCGGATAGCTCGGCAGCAGTGCGAGCAAACCGATGGACAACGCCCCGGCCCACAGGCACAGGCGCATCAGATTGGCCGTACCGAGGCGCGCCGCCAGATGGCTGGAGATCTTCGCACCCAACAGCACGCCAATGGCCGGCATGGCCGCCATGACACCAATGGCAAACGAACCGTAACCCCAGCCTTCGAGGCGAAACGATACCAACGGCATGCTGACGCCCAAGGCCAGGCCGACACTCAAGACAGACGCCAACACGGCGAAATAAGTCGCCCAACGCATGTTCCACGCTCCTGTGGATATTATTTTTCACAGACGACACAAAACAAATGTGGGAGCGGGCTTGCTCGCGAAGAGGCCATCACATCCAACATCATCGTTGGCTGTTACGGCGCCTTCGCGAGCAAGCCCGCTCCCACAAGGGATCTGCGTCGTTCAGGAGCCCGGTTGAAAGCCGGGCGCCGTCACTGGCTTACAGCTTGATCCAGGTCGCCTTCAGCTCGGTGTACTTGTCGAACGCGTGCAGCGACTTGTCGCGACCGTTGCCGGACTGTTTGAAACCACCGAACGGCGCGGTCATGTCGCCACCGTCGTACTGGTTGACCCACACGCTACCGGCGCGCAGTGCCTTGGCGGTCAGGTGCGCCTTGGAAATATCCTTGGTCCACACCGCTGCGGCCAGGCCGTAAGGCGTGTCGTTGGCGATCTGAATAGCTTCCTCGGCGGTATCGAACGCAATCACCGACAGCACCGGGCCAAAGATCTCTTCCTGAGCGATTTTCATCGCATTGTTGACGCCGTCGAAAATCGTCGGCTCAACGTAGGTGCCACCGGTTTCCTGAAGAATACGCTTGCCGCCCGCCACCAGCTTGGCGCCGTCGGTGTGCCCGGATTCGATGTAGGACAGGACGGTGTTCATCTGCTGGGTATCCACCAGTGCGCCGACGTTGGTCGCCGGGTCCAGCGGGTTGCCCGGCTTCCAGGTTTTGAGGGCCTCGATCACCAGTGGCAGGAAAGTGTCCTTGATCGAACGCTCGACCAGCAGACGCGAACCCGCCGTGCAGACTTCGCCCTGGTTGAAGGCGATGGCGCTGGCAGCCGATTCGGCAGCGGCTTGCAAGTCCGGTGCATCGGCGAACACGATGTTCGGGCTCTTGCCGCCGGCTTCGAGCCAGACGCGCTTCATGTTCGATTCGCCGGAGTAGATCAGCAGTTGCTTGGCGATCTTGGTCGAACCGGTGAACACCAGGGTATCCACGTCGTTGTGCAGGGCCAGGGCTTTGCCGACGGTGTGACCGTAGCCCGGCAGGACGTTCAGCACGCCTTTCGGAATGCCGGCTTCGACGGCCAGCGCAGCGATGCGAATAGCGGTCAGCGGCGATTTTTCGGACGGCTTGAGGATCACCGAGTTACCGGTGGACAGCGCTGGCCCGAGTTTCCAGCAGGCCATCATCAACGGGAAGTTCCACGGCACGATGGCGCCGACCACACCGACAGGCTCGCGAGTGACCAGGCCGAGCTGATCGTGCGGGGTCGCGGCGACTTCGTCGTAGATCTTGTCGATGGCTTCACCGCTCCAGCTCAGGGCTTGCGCCGCGCCGGGAACGTCGATGTACAGGGAATCGCTGATCGGCTTGCCCATGTCCAGGGTTTCAAGCAACGCCAGTTCTTCGGCATGCTGCTTGAGCAGGCTGGCGAAGCGAATCATGGTGGCTTTGCGCTTGGTCGGTGCCAGGCGCGACCAGACGCCGGAATTGAACGTGGCGCGAGCGTTTTCAACAGCGCGCTGGGCGTCGGCGGCGTCACAGCTGGCGATCTTGCCCAGCAGACGGCCATCGACGGGGCTGATGCACTCGAAGGTCTCGCTGGAGACGGCATCGGTGTATTCGCCATTGATGTAGGCGCGGCCTTCGATCTTCAGATCGCGAGCCCGTTGCTCCCAATCGGCACGAGTCAGGGTGGTCATACGAGTGTCCTCCTCTTGTTGAATGCGAGCGCCCCGCGTTCTTCGCGGGCGATCTCAGGAATGCTGCCCGGCCAGCCTGCACTTTCGGCCCAGGGCAACCGCCACCCTAAACCAGTGGCCGGGGTTGTTTCAATATATTTGACACAAGGTCGGTAAACGGGCTTGCGGTGTTCATTTTAATAAACATAGACTTTGCGTATTCCAGCCACTCGCGCCGCAATCACGGGGGATTACAACAATGAGCATCCAGGACATCGTCGACTTCAACCAGGCCGCTACCGAGCCCGAGCGCTATAAGCCGGATCAAGCGAAAATCCTCAAGGGCGATCCCGAGCAAGTGGTTTACAACCACTACAACAGCCCTTGCGGTCAGCTGAACGCTGGTGTTTGGGAAGGTGCAGTCGGTCAGTGGCATGTGAACTTCACCGAACACGAATATTGCGAGATCGTTCAGGGCGTTTCAGTGCTGCGCGACAACGACGGCAACAGCAAAACCGTGCGCGCGGGCGATCGCTTCGTCATTCCGGCCGGGTTTCGGGGCACTTGGGAGGTGCTGGAGCCATGCCGCAAGATCTACGTGGCGTTTGAACAGAAGGTCTGAAGATTTGGGTTGTCCAGGCCGGCCTGAAGAGCAACACAAAACCCCAAGCGACAAAAAAGGCCCGTATCTCGCGATACGGGCCTTTTTCGTAAGAGGAAAAATCAATTACTTGATTTTGCCTTCTTTGTAGATCACGTGCTTGCGAACAACCGGATCAAATTTCTTGATCTCGATTTTGTCCGGGGTAGTACGCTTGTTCTTGTCGGTAGTGTAGAAGTGACCAGTACCGGCGCTCGAAATCAAACGAATCAATTCACGCATGATTAGCTCCCTTAGATCTTGCCAGCTTTGCGGATTTCGGCCAGCACGACAGTGATGCCACGCTTGTCGATGATACGCATGCCTTTGGCAGATACGCGCAGACGCACGAAACGTTTCTCTTCTTCAACCCAGAAGCGGTGATGCTGCAGGTTCGGCAGGAAACGACGACGGGTTTTGTTATTTGCGTGGGAAATGTTATTCCCAGTTACCGGACCCTTACCGGTAACTTGACATACTCTCGACATGCCTCAGCCCTCTAAAACCACATGCCCAACCCGGCATGGGTTGGCCGCTTAATCTCTCAGTCATTTGGCGCCAGGCGCCGCGTTTCTTTAGAGGTCTTACCGGCTACACCTACAAGTGAAGGAACCGGGCCCCTAGAAAAGAGCGCTGCTTTATACCAGAAAGACTGGAAAGCAACAACATTCCGTGTGCGTGGAGCTGATAAAAAGCGGTTTTTTCTGGCTTCGAGCGCCCAAGACAAAGGCTGTCGTCGATAGCGACCGCTCGTCGCAGAAAATCGGCCGAGCCACCTATCGAGGTTTTTTGCCAACCGCCGCACACCCACATCAATCGCACATACTCCCCTTAAAATGAAAAAGGGGATAGTCATTTGCAAAAGAGCCCACTAGGGTAAGCCTTTTCCAGACTGCACTTGCAGATGGGCCTTCGATCTGTAAAGGAATCCGACCATGCGCCTCGCTGCCCTACCGCTGTTGCTTGCCCCGCTTCTGCTGAGCCCACAGGCTATGGCAGCCGCCTTGAGTGTCTGCACCGAGGCCAGCCCGGAAGGGTTCGATGTGGTGCAATACAACTCGCTGACCACCACCAACGCCTCGGCCGATGTGCTGATGAACCGCCTGGTGGATTTCGATACGGCCAGCGCCAACGTGGTCGCCGGACTCGCGGACAGCTGGGAAGTCACCCCCGATGGCTTGACCTATGTCTTCAAGCTGCACCCGAAAGTGAAATTCCACCGTACCGAATACTTCAGCCCGGCCCGCGACCTGACCGCCGAAGACGTGAAGTTCAGCTTCGACCGCATGCTCGACCCTGCCAACCCGTGGCACAAAGTGGCCCAGAGCGGCTTTCCGCATGCCCAGTCGATGCAGTTGCCGGCATTGATCAAGAAGATCGACGCGCTGGACCCATTGACCGTGCGCTTCACCCTCGACCATCCCGACTCGACTTTCCTTGCGACCCTGAGCATGGGTTTCGCCTCGATCTATTCCGCCGAATACGCCGACAAACTGATGAAGGCCGGCACCCCGGAGAAGCTCAACAGCCAGCCGATCGGCACCGGCCCATTCATCTTCACGCGCTTCCAGAAAGATGCCTCGATTCGCTACAAGGCCAACGCCGACTACTTCCGTGGCAAGCCGTCGGTCGACCCGCTGATCTTCGCCATCACCCCGGATGCCAACGTGCGCCTGCAGAAGTTGCGCCGCAACGAGTGCCAGATTGCCCTGTCGCCCAAGCCCCTGGACGTGCAATCGGCGCTGAAGGAACCCAACCTGAAAGTGGAAAAGACGGACGCATTCATGACCGCGTTCGTCGCCATCAACAGCAGCATCCACCGCTGGACAAGCCTGAAGTGCGCCAGGCGATCAACCTCGCGTTCGACAAGGCCAACTACGTCAAGGCCGTGTTCGAAGACACCGCCGAGCCCGCCAATGGCCCGTATCCACCGAACACCTGGAGTTACGCCAAAGGTTTGCCGGGCTACCCGCATGACGTCGCAAAGGCGCAAGCCTTGATGGCCAAGGCCGGGCTCAAGGACGGTTTCAAGACCACCATCTGGACCCGACCTTCCGGCAGCCTGCTCAACCCGAACCCGAGCCTCAGCGCTCAAATGCTGCAATCGGACCTCGCGCAGATCGGTATTCAGGCCGAGATTCGGGTGATCGAATGGGGCGAGTTGATTCGCCGCGCCAAGGCCGGTGAACACGACCTGCTGTTCATGGGCTGGGCCGGCGACAACGGGGACCCGGACAACTTCCTTACGCCGCAGTTTTCCTGCGCCGCGCTCAAGTCGGGCACCAACTTTGCCCGCTACTGCAACCAGGACCTGGACAAATTGATCAACGCCGGCAAGACCACCAGCGAGCAAGGTGTGCGCACCAAGCTCTACGAACAGGCCCAGGCGCAGATCCAGCAGCAGGCGTTATGGCTGCCGCTGGCCCACCCGACCGCCTTCGCGCTGACGCGCAAGGATGTCGAGGGGTACTCGGTCAGCCCGTTTGGCCGCCAGGATTACTCCAAGGTCAGCCTCAAATAATCAGCGTCGCCACAAATCCTGTGGGAGCGGGCTTGCTCGCGAAGGGGGCGTGTCAGTCGACATCAATGTTGCCTGACACACCGCTTTCGCGAGCAAGCCCGCTCACAGGGAATTTGTGTTTGTCGGGCTTCCCGCTACAGCCACCCATACTCGGCCATGGACAGCGGCTCGCCATCCCCGATGATGAAATGGTCGAGCACCCGCACATCGATCAGATCCAGCGCCTCCTGCAGGCGCTTGGTCAACGTGCGGTCGGCCTGACTGGGGTTGGTATTGCCCGACGGGTGATTGTGGCAGAGGATCAATGCTGCGGCGTTGTGGGCCAGGGCACGCTTGACCACCTGCCGGGGATGGACACTGGTGCTGTCGATCGAGCCGCGAAACAACGCCTCGAAGGCCAGCACTTGATGCCTGGAGTCCAGAAACAGACAGCCGAACACCTCATGAGGCTCGTGGCGGAGCATCGACTTCAGGTAATCCCGAACCGCCTGCGGATTTTCCAGCGCCGATTTCTGGCGCGCCCGTTCGGCCAAATGCCGCCTGCCCATTTCCTGCGCCGCCTGCAACTGAGCGAACTTCGCCGGCCCAAGCCCCAAGTGCCTGCTGAACTCGGCCTGATCAGCCTCGAATAACGAGCGCAGGCTGCCAAACTGACTCAAGAGGTGTCGCGCCAGGTCCACCGCGCTTTTGCCGGCCACACCGGTTCGTAAAAAAATGGCCAGCAGTTCGGCATCCGAAAGACTCGCTGCCCCCAGTTCAAGCAATCTCTCCCGCGGCCGCTCGGCTGCCGGCCAATCGCGAATACTCATAACACCTCCCTGGAATATGGGCGCCGCTGTTCCGTAGCGGTCGCTGTGATATCGTAGCCCATCTTTTTTGCGGGCGATTTCATCCCTGGGGAGGGGGTATCGCCATGCAGTCATCAACGAAATGAAAGGCAGACCTATGCAGCGGCTGTATCGGAAACGCATCGTTCTGGGCGTCGGCGGTGGCATTGCTGCCTATAAAAGCGCCGATCTGGTTCGCCGCTTGATCGACCAGGGCGCCGAAGTGCGCGTGGTCATGACCCGCGGTGGCAGTGAGTTCATTACCCCGCTGACCATGCAGGCCCTCTCCGGGCACCCGGTCCACCTCGACCTGCTGGACCCTGCGGCAGAAGCCGCCATGGGCCACATCGAACTGGCCAAATGGGCCGACCTGGTGCTGATCGCCCCCGCCACCGCGGACCTGATCGCCCGCCTGGCCCAAGGCATTGCCGACGACTTGCTGACCACGCTGGTGCTGGCCACCGACGCCGTGGTCGCCGTTGCCCCGGCGATGAATCAGGCCATGTGGCGCGATCCAGCCACCCAGGCCAACCTGCAAACCCTCGAAAACCGCGCTCTCAAAGTCTTCGGCCCGGCCTCAGGCAGCCAGGCCTGCGGCGACGTCGGCATGGGCCGCATGCTCGAAGCCACCGACCTCGCCCAGTGTGCGGCGGACTGCTTCCAGCGTCAGGCACTGACCGGCAAACACGTGCTGATCACCGCCGGCCCGACCCAGGAAAACATCGACCCGGTGCGCTACATCACCAACCACAGCTCAGGGAAAATGGGCTTTGCCCTGGCCGAAGCCGCGGTAGAAGCCGGCGCCCGTGTCACGCTGATCACCGGGCCGGTGCACCTGCCGACGCCGGATCGCGTCACCCGCATCGACGTGGTCAGCGCCCGCGACATGCTCGCCGCGTGTGAAGCCGCGATCCCCTGCGACCTGTTTATCGCCTCGGCAGCAGTCGCAGACTACCGCCCGGAAGTCGTTGCCCCACAGAAACTCAAGAAAGATCCTACGAACGGCGACGGCTTGTTGCTACAGATGGTGCGCAACCCAGACATCCTGGCCACCATCGCCACCCGTCCCGACCGTCCATTCAGTGTCGGCTTCGCCGCCGAAACCGAACACCTGCTCGACTACGCTGCCCGCAAGTTGAAAGACAAGAACCTCGATTTGATCGTCGCCAATGACGTCGCCAACCCGAGCATTGGCTTCAACAGCGAAGAAAACGCCTGCAGCGTGATCGACCGTGAGTTACACGCCACACTTTTCGCCCAGACCAGCAAGAGCAAGATTGCCCGCCAGCTGATCACTTTTATCGCCGAACGTCTGAACCAGGTTTAATTTACATGCACGCTTTGCAAGCCAAGATCCTCGACCCCCGCATCGGTACCGAATTCCCGCTGCCGCAGTACGCCACGCCCGGCTCCGCCGGCCTTGACCTGCGCGCCATGCTGGAAAAAGACACTGTCATCAAGCCGGGCGAAACCCTGCTGATTCCTACCGGCCTGTCGGTGTACATCGGCGACCCCGGCCTGGCGGCGCTGATTCTGCCGCGCTCCGGCCTGGGTCATAAACACGGCATCGTGCTGGGTAACCTGGTCGGTCTGATCGATTCCGATTACCAGGGCCCGCTGATGGTGTCGTGCTGGAATCGTGGCCAGACCGAATTCAACATGGTGGTCGGCGAACGCCTGGCTCAGCTGGTGTTGGTGCCGGTGGTTCAAGCGCACTTCGAGATGGTCGAAGAGTTCGTCGAAACCCAGCGCGGCACGGGTGGTTTCGGGCATTCCGGCAGCCACTGATCAGCACGATACCTGTGGCGAGGGAGCTTGCTCCCTCGCCACAGGTGCTTTGTTTGCTGAAATTTGCACAAAGTTCATCTGGAAGGTTTACGGCTCAAAATCAAGGCATTGGCCGGTGATTCCCCCGCAAAAGCAGGTGGCATGGCCTTTACACACCACGAACTCTCTGCCGAAAACGCCGTCATACCCTTCAGTTTGAGCCAGCCGGTGAGTTTTTCGCCGACAGGCCCAGCCACTTTCAAGATGGAGCATTCCCAGTAATGAGCACCCCGGCAAATGTTGCACCCAAGTTCCCCGACAGCATCTTCCGCGCCTACGATATTCGCGGCACCGTCCCGGAATTCTTGAACGCTGAAACCGCTTATTGGCTTGGTCGCGCCATCGGCTCCCAGAGCCTGGCCCAGAACGAACCCAACGTTTCCGTTGGCCGCGACGGGCGCCTGTCCGGCCCGGAACTGGTAGAACAACTGATCAAAGGCCTGGCCGAGAGCGGCTGCCACGTCAGCGACGTCGGTCTGGTGCCAACCCCTGCGCTGTACTACGCCGCCAACGTACTGGCCGGCAAATCCGGTGTCATGTTGACCGGCAGCCACAACCCGTCGAACTACAACGGCTTCAAGATCGTCATCGCTGGCGACACCTTGGCCAACGAACAGATCCAGGCCCTGCACGATCGCCTCAAGACCAACAACCTGAGCAGCGGCCAGGGCAGCATCACCCAGGTCGAGATCCTCGATCGCTACAACACCGAAATCGTCCAGGACATCAAACTCGCCCGCCGCCTGAAAGTCGTGGTCGACTGCGGCAACGGCGCGGCCGGCGTAATTGCCCCGCAGCTGATCGAAGCCCTGAACTGCGAAGTCATTCCGCTGTTCTGCGAGGTCGACGGCAACTTCCCGAACCACCATCCGGATCCAGGCAAGCCGGAAAACCTGGTGGACCTGATCGCCAAGGTCAAGGAAACCAACGCTGACCTCGGCCTGGCTTTCGACGGCGACGGCGACCGCGTCGGCGTAGTGACCAACACCGGCAGCATCGTCTATCCGGACCGCCTGCTGATGCTGTTCGCCCGCGACGTACTGGCGCGCAACGCTGACGCGGAAATCATCTTCGACGTCAAATGCACCCGTCGCCTGACGCCGCTGATCAAGGAATATGGCGGTCGTCCGCTTATGTGGAAGACCGGTCACTCGTTGATCAAAAAGAAAATGAAACAAACCGGCGCCCTGTTGGCCGGCGAAATGAGCGGCCACATCTTCTTCAAGGAGCGCTGGTTCGGTTTCGACGACGGCATCTACAGCGCCGCGCGCCTGCTGGAGATCCTCAGCAAGGAAAAATCCACCGCGGAAGAGTTGTTTGCGACCTTCCCGAACGATATTTCTACGCCAGAAATCAATATCCATGTGACCGAAGAGAGCAAATTCAGCATCATTGATGCATTGCACGACGCGAAGTGGGGCGAAGGCGCTGACCTGACCACCATTGACGGCGTGCGAGTCGACTACGCCAAAGGCTGGGGCCTGGTTCGCGCCTCCAACACCACACCGGTGCTGGTGCTGCGCTTCGAGGCCGATGACGAGGCGGAATTGCAGCGCATCAAGGACGTATTCAAAGTCCAGTTGAAGCGTGTTGCACCTGATCTCCAACTACCGTTTTGATTTATTGAAGCGCCTTTTATCGAAGTGCCGGAGCCCTGAATGACCCTCGAACGCGAAGCCGCCGCCAACACCGCCAAGGTCCTGTCCGAAGCGCTGCCTTACATCCGCCGCTATGTCGGCAAGACGCTGGTGATCAAATACGGCGGCAACGCGATGGAAAGCGAGGAGCTGAAAACCGGCTTCGCCCGCGACATCGTGCTGATGAAAGCCGTGGGCATCAACCCGGTGGTGGTGCACGGTGGCGGCCCGCAAATCGGCGACCTGCTCAAGCGCTTGTCGATCGAGAGCCACTTCATCGATGGCATGCGCGTGACTGACGCGCAGACCATGGACGTGGTGGAAATGGTCCTCGGGGGCCAGGTGAACAAGGACATCGTCAACCTGATCAACCGTCATGGCGGCAGCGCCATCGGCCTGACCGGTAAAGACGCCGAGCTGATTCGCGCGAAAAAGCTCACCGTGACCCGCCAGACACCGGAGATGACCCAGCCGGAAATCATCGACATCGGCCAGGTGGGCGAAGTGGTCGGGATCAACACCGACCTGCTGAACCTGCTGGTCAAAGGCGACTTCATCCCGGTGATCGCGCCAATCGGCGTCGGCGCCAACGGCGAGTCCTACAACATCAACGCCGACCTGGTGGCGGGTAAAGTCGCCGAAGCGCTGAAAGCCGAAAAGCTGATGCTGCTGACCAACATCGCCGGCCTGATGGACAAGTCGGGCACGGTCCTGACCGGCCTGACCACCCAACAGGTCGACGAACTGATCGCCGACGGCACCATCTACGGCGGCATGCTGCCGAAGATCCGTTGCGCGCTGGAAGCCGTGCAAGGCGGCGTTGGCAGTTCGCTGATCATCGATGGCCGGGTGCCGAATGCGATTCTGCTGGAGATCTTCACCGACACTGGTGTGGGTACTTTGATCAGTAATCGCAAGCGTCACTGATTCAGCAATAGCAAAAGATCGCAGCCTTCGGCAACTCCTGCAACGACGGATTTTCGGATATACGAAAACCCTGTAGGAATTGACGAAGTCTGCGATCTTTTTTATGCGCATAGGAAATGTCTGACCTAACTAAGCGAAACGTCCGACATCCGGCCAGCATTAGTCCGAATAGGATCTTCCCTGAATCCACAGGAGATCGACCTCATGCAAAAAGAATACGTTCCTTACGGCAGCGATGTTTCAGCAGGCACCTTTGAATGCGTGGACTGCGGGCATAAGTATTCGAATCAGGCAAAAACCTCGATCCCACCGTGCCCTCAGCACCAGAAATCGACGCACACACGCAATGGATGGAAAGTTCTTACCGGCCAAGGCGACGCCGTGGTTGATCCATATCCGAAAAAAACCGACAAACCCACCGGGATCAAGCAGGTCGAAACTTCCAACCCTGCCAGCGAAAAATAGCCTCGGAGACATTAGGCCATGCAGATCTCGTTCACGATCGACGCCCAGGCTTTCGAGCAGGAACAGAAGGAGCCGGTCAAAAAGACCCTGAAGATTTCCGATAGCGAAATCGCTCATGCTTTGCAGCGTATCGCCAAGGCCAGCCTGACCGAATATTTGAAGATGCTGGTCGAAGGCGGCATGCCGAGTCGGGCCGATGAAGCTAAACAGGATCGCCTGCTGTACTTGATTCAAAACTACTTCGGGCAAACATTGCCGACCGAATCGCAGATATCGACGATTTTCCAGTTGACCCAAAGCCAGAGCAAAACCTTGCTGAAAAACACGGTTTCACGCTTTCGCAATCAGCTGGACGAAATCTTGCGACACAGCATGCGAGCCGTGATCGAGTCTGCGGAACATGCGCAGACGGTGTACCTGGTGGTGATCAGTTCGGACGTCATTCGTGATGAGCTGAACATGCTGATCACACAGAACGAACCGACCTTCAAACCCATCACAAAACGTAAAGGCAGCGCCGGGCAGTTCGAGATCAGCGAGGATTCTCACGACTTGCTCTGCGCAACGCTGGGGATCAATGCCGTTCAGTGACATCGTGGCGGTCAGTGGATTGCTGCTGACCTTGACCACCTTCATGTTCAACCTGGCGTGGCAGAGGCTGCATGAAGCACTGGAGCTGGATGAAAGCCTATCTGGTCCGCTCGCCAGAAAACGTAGCCGAAAAAAGGTAACGAACGTTTTGTTCGCCTGCGCCCTCCCTCTGACAAGCGCCTTCCTGGCGCTGTTTTACGTCAACTTTCCTGCTGCAGTGAGAATCATGGGCAGCAGCACGCTGGACCTGTGGGATTTCGACGTGGATCGCACGCTTTACGTGTTCGTCGTCTTGGCGCTGCTGGTGTTTGCGCTGCTCAATGTATGGCTCGCTGTGCGGCTTATCGATAAATGGCGGAAGCTGGGCTAGTAGCACGTCCGCTTTCCATATTTCACTGCTATCCCTATTTTCAACATTCGCTGAAATAATCATGCTGGATGAAAATCATCGACAGTTTTCACCAGAATGGCTATTTTCAGCATTCGTTGAAAAGGGCTAAATCAATGAAAGAACTCGAAATGCACGCAAGAGACGCGTTGCGAAACCTCCTGAGTAAAATACCGATCCTCGAGATTAAAAGCCTGAAATCTGTCCCGCTTTCAAAAGCCTGGACTCCCGACTTCGTTGTCGAGGTAAACACATCAGGTAAATCGCACTCTCTCGTCTGCGAGGTCAAAGCAAGTGGTCAGCCCAGATTCATAAACGCAGCCATACTTCAGCTTCGCGACTACGTGAACGAGCGGAACACACAGGCTACGCCTATCGTGGTCGCACCTTATCTTTCACCCGTAACCAGACAAGCGTGTCGGGAAAAAGGTGTGGGATATCTGGACCTGGAAGGCAATTCCTGGATTTCATTCGATGGTGTATTCATTGACCACCAAGTTGCTGACAGGCCACCCTCGGAGAACAGGGAGCTGAAGTCTCTCTTCAAACCAAAATCAGCTCAGATCATTCGTATGATGCTTCGGGAACCGGACAGAGTCTGGCGGGTGATGGAGCTTTCCGAAGCTTCCGGAGCGAGTCTGGGTCAAGTCAGCAATGTCCGCACCGCTCTGCTGAATCGAGAATGGGCAAAAACAACAAACGAGGGTGTATGTCTATCCGATCCTAAAGCCCTTTTGGATGCATGGGTCGAAACATACGAGCCTCCATCAGGGGACCGTAAAAAGTTCTATACAACCTTACATGGCAGCGCATTGGAAAATGCGGCGCGGAACGCTATCGGAGAAAGCAGAAACGCACACGCGCTTTTTTCCTCATTTTCTGCCGCTCAATGGCTTGCGCCCTATGCTCGAGTCAGCACGAATTACTTTTATGCGGACATTCAAGGTCTAGAGAAATTGGTCAAAGCACTGCAGCTAGTTCCCGCGTCAAAGGGAGAAAACGTAGTGATCACTTTACCCAAGGACGAAGGACTTCTACTGGACACCGTTGAAGCCGCGCCGGGCGCCATATGCACCAGTCCAGTTCAGACCTATCTGGATCTATCGGTAGCAGGAGAGCGAGGAAAGGAAGCTGCCGAGTATCTACGACAGGAAAAATTGACATGGCCCCGTTAGCACCTCAAGAGCCTCAATCCGCTTCAGATTATGACGACAGAACGACGACTGCAGTGAAGGCGGTATTAGTCGAAATGGGTCAAATTCTTGGTTCCTTCAGAGGCAAGTTTGCAGTGATCGGAGGAGCGGTGCCGTGGCTTCTGCTTGCGAATGACGATATGCAACACGTTGGTACCCTTGATGTCGATTTAAGCCTGAACGCAGAGGCTCTCGGTGATGGCGAGTACGCAACATTGATCGAAGCACTGATGGGCAATGGATACGAGCAAAGAGGAGCACTTCGGCGATTCCAACTAGTCCGCCAGGTTCCCGTGCAGGACGGTGGAGCTGCGATAGATGTGATCGTGGATTTCTTGATGCCGCGCGACGCCGAAATCATCCAAAACAAGCCACCCATTCTCAACGACTTTGCAGTTCAACGCGCCGACGGCGCCGACTTGGCCATGCGTTTCTATCAGATGGTTGCAATTGAAGGCCCCATGCCTACGGGCGGAAAAAATCGTGTCGAGGTCGCTGTGTGCTCGATCCCTGCACTGCTCGCGATGAAGGGATATGCCCTGAACGGAAGGCACAAACAGAAGGACGCATACGACATCTACTACTGCATTCGCAATTATCCCGGAGGCATAGAAGCACTTGCAGAAGAGTGTCGACCAGTACTTGAAACGGGAAGTGGCGAACAGGGTTTTCAGTTCATTTGCGAAAAGTTTGATATCGCCGAGGGCTACGGCCCGACCTCAGTAAGACGCTTCGTCGAAGACAGCCAAATCCTGGGAGATCGCACACCGGGTCAGTGGCAACAGGACGCTTTCGGGCAGATTGATGCCTTATTGCGCGCATTGCGACTACGGGAGTAACAGCTACCCTGATACCAGCACTCAAAAAAAGCCCTGTTCTCACAGGGCCTTTTCTTTAGACGCCGAATTGGGCGCGGTACGCTTCTACGGCCGGCAAGTGTTGCTTGAGCAGCGGATCGTCCGCGAGGAATTCGAGCACCTGGTTCAGCGAAACAATGCTGATCACCGGGATGCCGAAGTCACGCTCCACCTCCTGGATCGCCGACAACTCGCCGTTGCCTCGCTCCTGGCGATTCAGCGCGATCAGCACGCCCGCCGCCTTGGCACCGTCCTGGGAAGCGATGATCTGCATCACCTCACGGATCGCGGTGCCCGCGGTGATCACGTCGTCGATGATCAGCACCTCTCCGGTCAATGGTGCGCCCACCAGGCTGCCGCCTTCGCCGTGGGCCTTGGCCTCCTTGCGGTTGAAGCACCATGGCAAATCACGCCCATGGTGTTCGGCCAGGGCCACTGCAGTGGTCGCTGCCAGGGGGATGCCTTTGTAGGCCGGACCGAACAGTACGTCGAAGGGAATGCCGCTCTCGACGATGGCTGCCGCATAGAAACGACCCAGCTGCGCCAGGGCCTTTCCCGAGTTGAACAGGCCGGCGTTGAAGAAGTAAGGACTGGTGCGCCCGGACTTCAGGGTGAACTCGCCGAAGCGCAAAACGCCGCGATCGATGGCAAAACGAATGAAATCGCGCTGATACGCTTGCATGAAAAAAACCCCAAATACCACGGATTTAGCTAATTAGGTTGACGCCGTGTATCATACACGCACGCGATTTTTGGGGCCATTTATGCGGATCATCAGTGTGAACGTCAATGGTATTCAGGCTGCAGTGGAGCGAGGGTTGCTCAGTTGGCTGCAAGCACAGAATGCCGACGTCATCTGCCTGCAGGACACCCGCGCCTCCGCCTTTGAACTGGACGATCCAGCCTTCCAACTGGATGGCTACTTCCTTTATGCCTGCGAAGCCGAAGTTCCCGCCCAGGGTGGCGTGGCTTTGTATTCGCGGTTGCAACCGAAGGCAGTCATCAGCGGTCTCGGCTTCGAGACAGCCGACCGCTACGGGCGCTACCTGCAAGCCGATTTCGACAAGGTCAGCATCGCGACCTTACTGCTCCCTTCGGGGCAGAACGGCGATGAAGATTTGAACCAGAAGTTCAAGCTAATGGACGATTTCGCCCGTTATCTGGATAAACAGCGACGCAAGCGTCGCGAGTACATTTATTGTGGCTCGCTGTACGTGGCGCAACAGAAGCTGGATATCAAGAACTGGCGCGACAGCCAGCAATCCCCGGGCTTCCTGGCACCTGAACGTGCCTGGATGGACGAGATTGTCGGCAATATGGGCTATGTCGATGCCCTGCGCGAAGTCAGCCGTGAAGGCGACCAGTACAGCTGGTGGCCGGACAATGAACAGGCGGAAATGCTCAACCTCGGTTGGCGTTTCGACTATCAGTTGCTGACGCCGGGCTTGCGCCGCTTTGTACGCAGCGCACGTTTGCCACGCCAGCCGCGGTTCTCGCAGCACGCACCGCTGATCGTGGACTACGACTGGACGCTGACCATCTAGTTTTTCGCTGGCGCACCAGCCAACGCGAGAAAACGGTGTGAACCGGGCCATCTGCTGGCCGATGACAGGAAATGCCCGTATCGCGAGATACGGGCATCTTTCTTATGCAGCGGCGAAGAATGGCAGTGCTAGGTACAACTTGATCACAATGACATTAACGATATCGATGAAAAAAGCCCCCACCATTGGCACCACAAGGAACGCTATCTGTGAAGGTCCGTAGCGCTGTGTCACCGCTTGCATGTTAGCGATGGCCGTTGGCGTGGCACCCAGTCCAAAACCGCAATGCCCTGCTGCCAGTACGGCGGCGTCGTAGTTACTGCCCATGACCCTGAACGTCACGAAAATCGCAAACAGCGCCATGACCAACGTCTGCGCAGCCAGAATGATGAAGATCGGCAACGCCAGCGAAGCCAGATCCCACAGTTTGAGTGACATCAACGCGATCGCCAGAAACAGCGACAAGCTGACATTACCCAGCACCGAGACTTCACGTTCGAACACCTGATACAAACCCAGTGCTGAAAGTCCGTTGCGTAAAACAACACCCACGAACAAGACGCAAACAAATGTAGGCAAGGCGGCCTCAGGTTCCAAGTGCAACAGTCAGTTGATAATGTTGAGCCGATTGGTTGCCAGCAGTTGCAGATGATCCGTCAACACTTCAACAGGGAATTTCCAGCCCAATGTCTGACGAGGTCGGGTG